>JANOKQ010000458.1:0-10228 GCA_031419375.1 Acidimicrobiaceae bacterium | reverse complement strand
AACGCGTGACCCGATGTTCACCAACACTGGTGGCGAACCATTGCACCCGGAATCGATCAGTCAGCTGTTCGGCCGGATCGTCGCGCGTTCGGGTCTACCTCACATTCGGTTTCACGACTTGCGCCACACCCATGCCAGCCTGCTCGTCGCCGCCGGCGTCCCCGTCAGGGTCGTGTCGGAACGACTCGGCCATGCCCACCCATCGTTCACGATTCACACCTACCAACACCTGCTTCCCGGCATGATTGCCTAAGCCGCCCATCCCTTCGCCGACCTCATCAAACCGGAAGACGACAACCATCAGCATCCGACCGCGAAACACCAGCTCACTGCCCATGCGGGCGAAAGACAGCCAATCCGGCGTCTACCGGACCGGTAGACGAGCCCGGTAGACGACCTAACTCGCCGAAGGCGAGAAATGCCCGGAAACTCAAGGTTTCCGGGCATTTCATTTCGTGGCGGGGGCAGGATTTGAACCTGCGACCTTCGGGTTATGAGCCCGACGAGCTACCGAGCTGCTCCACCCCGCGGCGGAAATTAGAACGATAGCGCCACGCGCGGTCGACCGCAACCCGTTCGCGACGATGGTGATCCGCGGACATTCCCCGACTTGCGAACCTCCAGCGGCTACCGTTGGCGCGGGCAAGTACGCACGTGCGTTCGCCATGGCATGGAGACGGAGTTGGACGGCACATGGGTCTTTTCAAGCGTAAACCTCCTATCGATCCCACCGAGCTCGAAGCGATGCGCAACGTCTTGGGCGAGGTGTGGGCTCGACTGGACGAGAGCGAAATCGCGAAGGCCAGTCTGGAGGATCGGCTGAGCTCGCTGACAGCAACGACGATGGTGTTGTCATCGACGGCCCAGAACGACACCGCCGAGATCGTGGAGAAGGTCGGCCTGCTCGAAGGTCGCCTGGAACGCCACGCCGAGGTCGACGGTCGGCTCTCCGAGCTCGATCAGCGGGTTGCTGAGGTTGAGCAGCGCCAACCCGTCGTCGATTCAGGTGAGACGACCTCGGCAGAGGGCGCGGTCGGTTTCGGCGGGAATTCGGGTGGTGTCGACCTTGCCACCGAGTTCGTCGCCGAGTTCATTCTGTTGTCGGAGCGGATCGACCAGGTCGCCGAGCTTGCCGCTTCTCCCGCCCAGCCCGACGACGAGCTCGCTGCACGCCTTGACGAGCTCGGCCGCAGCGCCGAGATGGTTGACGCTTTGGACCGCCAACTGGCCCTCCTCACGTCGCAGGTCAACTCGCAGGCCGAGATGCCCGACCAGCTGACGGCCCTGAGCAACCGAATCAGTTTGCTGCAGCAACGCAGCGTCGACGCCGACGAGCTGTCTGCGCGTCTCGCTGAGCTTGCCGCGGCGCCCACGCACACCGAAGGATTCGATGATCGCTTCAGCGAGTTGACGTCTCGCTTGGCCGCCAACGAGGAACAACAGCGTTCGGCCGCCGAACAGCTTGCACTGGTCGAGCAGCGGCTGGTCAGCGACACTGAGCCCGCGCAGATCGACCAGGTGCAAGCCGAACTTCGATTGGAGATCGAGTCACTCCGTACACAAATCGACGCGCAGCCCGACGTGCTTCTGCCCGACCTCACGCAGGTCACAGCCCAGCTCGCCCAGCTCGCCGAGCGGCTCGCCGCCAGCGAGCACGACCACCGGGCAACCCGTCAGGAGATGACCACCAAGCTCACGGCTCAGGCCGCATCGGAGCGAAGCATCGCCAACGTCCACGAGCGATTGACCGCCAGCGAGCAGGACGCGCGGGTAGCGCGCGAGATGACAGTGGGCCTTGAGCAACGCATCGATCAACAGGTCGTCCGCGCAGCGAACGCAGCCCCTGCGGCGGATGGCATCGGCGACGAGCTTGTCGAGCTGCGTCGGCGCATCGACGTCGATCTGGCCGCTGTGAATGCTCGGCTCAACGAGTACGCACCGATCACCGAGCAGCTTGCAGACCTTCGCAGCACTGTCGACGGTCAACGCGATCTTCCCGGTGCGCTCATCGAGCTTCGCTCCCAGATGGCCGACGACGCGGCCCTGTCTGCCCTCTCTGCTCAACTAGAAGCGCTCCGGGTCCAAGTCGATGAACAACGAGTGGCTTCCTTCGAAGCCGACCCCAGCGCTCCGCATGGCGAGAATCAACTCGCGATCACAGCGCAGCTCGACGCGCTCCGCAGTCATGTCGATGAGACACGCAGCGCGTTCGATCAGCTTCGCAAAACGCAGGATCAAATGAACGACCAGCGCGAAGTGGATGCACGGCTCGCCTCGCTCCAGTCCCAGCTGGACGAGCAGGGCAAAGCCTCGGCAGAAGTCCATGAGCTTCGTGACCGAATCGGCACCCAGTCCGGTTTGCCGGCGCAGTTGGCCGAGCTCGGTGCCCGAGTCGACCGCGAGATCGGCAACGTCCACGACCGCATCGCCAGTCAGGGTGACGTGTCGGGACAGTTCGATGATCTGCGCCACCGTCTCGACGAGCAGGGCCTTCAGCTCGGCGAACACGGGAACCGGATCGGCGAACACGGCCTTCAGCTCGGCGAACACGGCCACCGGATCGGCGAGTATGGCACTGTCGCGGAACAGATCCAGGTGCTCCACGATCGCATCGACGAACAACGCGAGCTCCCCGGCCAACTCGATGAGCTGCGTCACCGCCTGGACGAACACGACGGCGTTGCCTCCCGGCTCGTCGAGCTCGGCTCACGCGTCGATCGCGAACTTGGAGATGTTCGTCGCCGCATCAATGAGCATGCCGGCCTCCCCGATGAACTGGCCAGCCTGAACGTTCGGTTGAGCGAACTCGGCGATCAGCGGGGCGAGCTGGACCGGCTGCATGACCGAGTCGACGAGATCGGCGCAGCTCTCGCTTCGACCGATGCGATCTCCGATCAGCTACGCGAGCTCACAAAACGTGCCGGGTCCAAGCAGGCTGCCACGGACGAAACCCGCGCCCAGCTTGCCGCTGTGGAGCAACGCCTGGCCAGTGCAAGCACCGAGCTGGCCAACCAGATCGGCGAACTCGGTCGTGAGATCGATGGCCTGGCCACCCGCGAGCTCGAGCCGGTGAACGTGACCCTCGACGATGCTGCCACCGCGACATTGCGGAACGGGCAGGTCCGGCTGGCGTCGGAACAGGCTCGCTTCGAGATCAGCTTCCGCGAAGATCTCGCCACGTTGGCCGAGCAGGTCCGCCAACTCCGCGGACGCGGCTGATCAGCCTGTCGCTGCGAGTGCGGCGACAGCGTCCTGAATGAGCTGGCGGGCCTGGCGGTTGAGCTCGTCGTAGCGGGCGAAGTCCGGAAGCGCCGCGTCGGCCTGCTCGAACAACACCTGAGCTTGGGCGAGCAACTCGGCGGGGGTGCCTGTTCCCGGCACCGTCGGTTCGACGGCCGGATCCTGCGGATCATCAGGATCAACGGGATCAGCTGGCTCGCCGCCGGACCCCACCACTTCGCCGATATCGGTGCGGAACCCTGGGAACAGGTTGCTGATGGCCTCCTCGATCGTTGAACCGAAGGACGCGTTGCCGTTGTAGGACGCCAGCATGAATCGATACGACGCCTGCGGTGTCGAGTCGCTCTTCACGTACAGCGGCCGCAGGTACAGCAACCCCCCGGCCACCGGCACAAATTGCATGTCGCCATAGATCACCTGGGACCCGGCAAGATCGAGCGGGGTGATCGTGGCCGCGATTCGACTGTCGCTCTCGATCGTCGCCGCAACGGTCGCGGGGCCATCGACATTGGGTGTTGCCACTGTGTACGCCGTCATCTGGCCGTAGTTCGCGATATCGCTGCTGGCAAGCATGAATGCCTGCAGCTCCTTGCGCTCGTCATTGGTGCTGAACGGAACGAACGGCCGCAGCAGTTGAAATGACGGCTCGGTCTGACCGGGCGCTTGAAACACGGAGTAGTACGGAACGAACCGCGCCGACGTGGCCTCGGCCGCGAACGCGTTGGGAGCTGCGTCGGTGGTGCCCGCGTCGGCCGGTTGGTTGGCGATGATGCGCGGCGTGTTCGATGGGGCCTGCGCGACCGACCACGCGCCCAGTCGGTCGAAGAACTCGTCGGCATCGAGGCGGTACTTCGAGTACGCCTCGGTCTGCACGCGGAACAGGTCCTCTGGGTAGCGAAGGTGCTTGCGCAGTTCGGTCGGCATCGATTCGATCGAGACGAACAGATCGGGGAACGCGCTGGCCCACGCCCTGATGATCGGATCTTCTGGGTCGATGATGTAGAACGTCATCGAGCCGTCGTACGCGTTGACAACGGCCTTGACGCTGTTGCGGACGTAGTTGAACTCGTGGCCGAGACCACTGTTCGACGAAAGCTGGCGGATATCGGCGTTCTGGGCGTACGGGTACCGGCTGCTTGTGGTGTACCCATCGACCACCCACAACACGCTGCCGTCGACGGCTACCGGGTACGGGTCGGCGTCGAACGAGACGAAGGGGGCGACCTTTTCGATCCGGTCGCGCACGCTGCGAATCCACATCAACCGCGCCTCGTCGTCCACTGCGCTGGAACCGATCAGGTTGTAGTCGAGGAAGTTCACTGCGAAGGCCAGCCGGCGAAACACCGAGTTCAACTGAACGCCGCCGTTGCCCTCGTACGTGCCCGGATCCTCTTGGTTGGGGCACGGATCCTCACGCGTCTTGGTGCCGATGATGGCGTATCCGTCGATGCTCTCGCTGATGTACAGCTCGGGGCGGGTCAGTTCTACCTCTTCATAGATCGGGCGGCCGCTAGTCCCTACCTGGTTCGCTAGAGCTCGCACCATGCCACAGCCATGCGTGGAGATCAGGTGCTGGCCGACCCAGGTTGTGTTGGCAATGGTGCCGAGATCGAGCTCGCGGGCCGCCACGAGTACCTGTTGTTCGCGGCCGTCGACCACGTAGCGATCAACGTCGAGGTCACGGATCGTGAGGCCCGACTTGAGTCCTTGGTCGGCCTTGAATCGCTCGACCATCAGGCCGGGGTTCAGCAAACGCACGTCTTGTAATGGCGAGATGTCACCGCTGATCTCGGACGCGGTCAACGCTTCGAACTCCACCGTCTGCTCGGCGACATCGGTAATCCCAAGCGCTTCGCGGGTGGCGGCGATGTTGCGTTGGACGTACACCGCCTCGCGGTCTTTCTGGTTCGGGCTCACCACCAGGCGTTGCACCAGGGCGGGGTAGATCACGCCTCCCAAGAGCGCGATCACCACCCACAGCCCGGACGCGACGATCGGTATACGCCATGACTCGGTCTTCAACGTGGTCAGGAACAACCCGGCAACGAGCAACGCAACGAGCACGAGCAACACCACAGCCGGGAGCTGCGCATTGACCACCGAATACGTCGCACCCTGCACGAACCCACGGCGTTCGGTGGTGAGCTCGTAGCGGGTGAACCAGTAATCGCCGGCTTTGACGATTGCCAGAATGGCCAACAGGACGGCGAGATGGGCTTTGGTGGCCCGGCGGATCTTCGGCCGTGGTGGCTGCACGATGACCCCACCGTTGAGCACATGGGTGAACAGCACGAGCAATGTGGTGAACGCGATGGCGGCGAAGAACCAGTCGATGGCGAACGCGATGAACGGCAGCCGGAACACGTAGAAGCCGATGTCCTTGCCGAACTGGGGGTCGGGGATGCCGAATGACTGGCTGTTGCGGAAGAGCATCCAGTCGCGCCATTGAGCGGTGGCCGGCAACGCGAACAACAACCCGAAAAACACTGCGATGGCGAAGCGGACCAGCCGCAGTCGCCGCCCGAACAGGTCGTGGAATCGTTCGACCAGCGGATGCATGTTGGCCGAGAACGTCATCGGCGCCAGTCGGTCGGCGATCACCAGGTTGAGTACCGCGACGGCGATGAAAACGCCGGCGAACAGCGCGAACAACGTGATCTTGCTGCCGAGCACCCCCCAGAACACATCGCCCCGCCCGACGCTGCTGTGCCACAGGTAGTCGACGTAGAACCCCGACAGGAAGCGGGCCGACACGAGCAGCACCACCACGACGACGGCCACGGCGATGAGGGCAATACGCCCGCGATCTCCGATGCTGGGACCGCGTGGGGAGGATCGGTCGCTGTGAGGAAGGTCGGAGGGGGTCCGCATGGTGCGGAGGCTACCTGACGGTTGTCGCGAGCTTCGCTCGCTGTTGGTGCCGGTCCGTGGTTGGCTGCGGCCGTCAGTCGCCTGCAGGCGAGATCATGCAGCGGCAGCCGGCGTGCGCCGGGGCACTCGTGTGATCGGTGGGGAACCGCTCACCCGCACACACCGTGCCAGCGAGAGCGTTGTCCTCGGCGTCGGGGCACTGCGGACCGTTCGGGTCTACCTTCCAACAGATCGGCGAACCCGGCGCGACACCGGCAAGAGCTCCGCGACCGAACGCCGTACGGGCCACTTCCTCGAGCCGTTCGTCGATGCGTTGGGTTTTCCACTCGCGATAGATGGCCCGCACCAGGGTGGCGATCTCGGCACTATCGCCTCCAGCGTCGGAGACACCGCGGTCGAGTCGCTCGCGCAGCGGCCGTACCACTTCGTTGGCGAGCAGTTCCGCCGCGGGGCGAACGGCGTCGAACTTCTTCACCTCGCGCTGGGCCGCCGTTGAACCCATCCCCATCGAGACCGCGCCGGCAACAGCCGCGGCCGTCAGTTCTCCGCTGATTGCGCTGACCCACCGCTTGGTGTGTTCGGCCTCGGTCGCGACAAGAACCTCGAACGAATGAACCTGCGCCTTCTCGCGTAGCGCATGCAACACGTCGTTCTGTTCGTCGGCCAGGACCCGCTTGAGCTTGCGCGCCGACGCGACGATGAGGGGAGTCAGCACCTCGTCGCGATGGGCGAACGGCGTGTCGTCGGTGTTGGTCGACGCAACCGGTGCCGTCGGCGACGACGAGAACACCGAGTCCTGCACGGGCGGCGCTGCAGCATCCGAATGCACCGATTCTTCGGTGGTCGCCGGCGCGCTGGCGCGCTCCACCACGGCCTCGGCCCGCGCCGCGCGGAGCCGGGCGAACAGGTCATCGGCTGACGGGCGCCCGAGCGCGACCGTCGCGTCCGCCGGGCCGTCTGATCCGGCGGTGCCTGTCAGGCCGACGGGAGAATCGAGCTCACCGATCGTGCCGAACAGCGACACGACTGGTGCGGGCTCACGATCATCCGCGTCGGTGTCAGCCGCTGCGTGGCCGGCGGACCCGATGTCGATCACCACGCACCTGGTCGACGCCTCGTGTGCAGCATTCGCATCGGAGACGATGCCCTCGGGCTCCGTGTCGACCGGGCTGGCGTCGATCAGCTCCGTGTCAACCGGCTCGGCGACGGGCAAGTCGTCAACCAGGTCGATGGCGACCGCCTCTGGCTCGAGAGGTTCTGGAGCGTCATCGATCGAGCCCTGTGTCGCTTGATCGAACACCCGCGGGCTCGTGGCGTCACCGTCGGGCGCAGGCGTGTCGATATCTAGGTCGGCGGCGACCCGATCAGCGGTTGCGGCCACGATGGGACGCGCCGCGGGTGTCGAACCCGGGCGAGGAGAGTTCTTCACCATCAGTGGTACCGGACCGGTCGTGGGGGAGAGGTCGACGAACTCCGTCGGCTCCCCGAGCGGGGTGAGCTCCGACATCACATCGACGGCCACCGACCGCGACCGCTCGAATGCCTGCAGCAACCGGTCTCGCCCGTGAACGAGCTGCTCAATCTGCTGGCGGGCGATCTCACGCCGGCGGGCCAACTCGCTGAGCACCCGCTCGCGGTATGCCTGGGCTTCGTTGACCATGTCGCGGCCCTGTTGCTTGGCCATACCCAGCTCGGCCTCGGCATCTGCGGAGGCGTCGTGGCGCCGACGTGCCGACTCGACCTCGGCCTCGTGGCGAAGCCGCTGGGCCTCGTCGGTTGCATCGCGCAGCAGCCGACTTGCACCGTCCTCGGCCCTGGCCTTGATCTGGGACGCTGCCTCGCGCGCCGTGTGCAGAATGCGCGCTGCTTCCTCGCCGAGCATTCGCGTGACGAGCTCCTCGTCGAGCGTCACCGTCGCCGGCGACGGGCTCCGCTGTGATGTTCGCAGTTCGCGATCAAGGAATCGTTCACGCTCTTGAAGCCGGGCGAGTTCGGCGGCCACCATGCGCAGGAACTCGCGAACCTCGACCTGTTCGAAACCCTTTCGCGACGTGGTGAATGCGGCTGACGCCACGGCGCTCGGCGACGAGGGGTCGGGGCGGGTGAAGGAGATGGCCATCGGAGTGAAATGGTAGGTCGCTGCTCGGCATGATTTCTGGCATACCCGGCAGGCAGGCAAGTAGGCAGGCAGGGACCAGGGTGGCCCGTCGCCCGGCCGGTCGTTCAGTCAGGCCGGGGTGAACGACGTTCCGGGTTGGCCGAGCTGCGCTCCGTTGCCACCGAGGAGGACCAGCGCGGCGAGCGCCTCGGTGACCGTGGCCACCGGAATGATCTCGAGATCATCGCCAACGACGGCTCGGGCCGCAGCGATATCGGCCTCGCCCTGCTCGGTCGGCACCAGGAACGCCCTCGCCCCGGTCTGTTGTACGGCCGATGCCTTTGCCGTGAGCCCCCCGATTGCACCGACGTCGCCGTTGAGCCTGATCGTTCCGGTGACCGCAACCGTGTTCCCGCCGGCTAGTTCGCCCGGGGTGAGCTCGTCGATCAAGGTCAGCGTGAACGCCAGCCCGGCCGACGGACCACCGATCTCGCCGCTGTCGATTTGCACGTCGAATGGCAGATCCGTGGTCGAGGTATCGAAGGGTTGGAAGCCAATGATCGTGCGGCCGGTGCCGTCGCCACTGGCGATCAACTCCACATCCCCGGTGCGTTCGCCGACGCCTGAACGCTCGATCGTGACCGAGATGACATCGCCCGGTTGATGCTTGGCCAGGATTGGGCCGAGGTCGTCGATGGTGACCAACGACGACCCATCGACCTCGATCAACTTGTCGCCCGGATCGAGCAGCACGTCGCTCGGCGCCCACGTCGTGCAGGTGCGGCCGTCGTCAGAGGCGACGAGGCACAACACATCGTTGACGATCACCTCGCCCGGCACGATCGCCACCGGGAAACCGAGGTGCCCGAGCGCCACGTATTCGGCGGTCTCTTTGGCCGATCGCATCATCCGCACACTGATCTGGCGGCGCTGTTCGGACGTTTGCCCGCCGAACTTGTCCTCGTAGCTGAGGTACCGGACCTCGGCCTCGTCGTCGCCGACCCACCAATCGAGCAGCGTCACCTTCGGCTCGCGAACCGTGACGAACAGGAACGAGCCATCGGCCCGGTACCGCTCGACTGCGTCGAAGGAGATCCGGTCGGCAACGGTCTGCGCGTCGGCTGGCACGAGCGCGTAACCCGCTGCATCACCAGCGGGATTGGTGGCGCCGAGGGTCGCCGGGAGCACGGCAACGACGAGCACGCCGAACAGCAACACGTACCCAAGCACCGCCACTGGGATCGACCAGAGAAGATGCAGACGCCCGGGCGCACGAACTTCCACCGTCGCCGTCGTTACCATGTCGAATTGCGTGTCGATCACCGATCTCACCACTGCTTCAGCTTGGATAGCCGGCCTGGCGATCGTTGCGTTGATCGCCGCCGGATGGCGTAAGCCTGCCAGGGCGACGGCGGCTTCACCACGCGGCGTCCGCCGGAACATGGTTCGGCCGCCGGTGATCGTGCCACCGGTGATCGTGTCGGAGGAGACCACGATGTTGCATCGCCGAACAGCGCTGTGGCGTCGGGTGTGGGCGGTCGTTGCCAGTAGCGCCATCGCTGTCGTCAGCGGCGCAGTCATTGCGACACTGGTCGCCGGCGGGCTGGCCTACACCGTGATCACCCTCACCACCAGACTTCGCCGATGACCGGACACCCGTGAACGAACGCTGGCGCGACGTGGCTTCTGCGGGCCATCTCGGCCAGGTCGATGTGGCCCGCGCCGGGCTGACCGACCTCGATTCGGTGGTACGCGAGCTCTCCCTCGGTGCGCTCGAACGTTGCGGCGACCTTGACGACGACGAGTTGTCGAGCGCGTTGCGCGATGAGGTCGCCGCGGTCCGCCGCCGCGCCGCGCACCTTGCGGCGACGAGACCGCATCTCGACCTCACCGCGCTGCTCGACGATTCCGATCCCACCGTCGTCGAGCAGGTGGCGTGGACCTACGGCGAGCACGAGGTCGTTGACGACGCGGTGCTGCACCGGCTCATCGCGCTCGCCGTCGACGCAGATGTTCCGC
>JANOKQ010000457.1:0-1629 GCA_031419375.1 Acidimicrobiaceae bacterium | reverse complement strand
TCGCCTCGGGCTTCACCGAAGAAAAGGACCGCAGTCTCGAGCCGGGCGAAATTCCCGCCGACATGTTCGAGGAAGCCCCCGCCGAGGGTGAGGAAGCCTGAGCCGGTGTCGTCGCGGACGGCGGTCGGATGACCGCCACCGCCGGGCTACACAACATGCCGGCGTTCCTTCGATCCGCCGTCGTGGCCGAACCGGGATACGTGTTCGTGAGGGCCGACCTCGGTCAGATCGAACCACGCGTGCTCGCTGCTGTGTCCGGCGATGCGAACTTGGCCCGTGCCACCGTCGACGACGACATGTACGCCCCGGTCGCGGCGGAGCTCGCCGTCGACCGACCAACAGCGATGGTGGCCGTGCTCGGTGCGATGTACGGGCAAACGACTGGTCATGGCGCGCAAGCCCTGCGCCGCCTCGAGCGCGCCTACCCGGTGGCGATGGGATACCTCGGTGCGGCCGACGTGGCTGGACAACATGGCCGTGATCTGCGCACCTTCGGCGGCAGGCTGATTCGCACCAGGTTCTCGCGCACGCCCCTGACCGGGGTGGAGGCGGTAGAGGTCGACGAGCGCAGCGACCGCTCCCGTACCGCTGCGCAAGGCCGGTTCGCCCGCAATGCGATGGTCCAGGGCGCAGCGGCCGAGCTGTTCAAGATGTGGGCCGTGACCGTACGCGCCCGAGGCCGCGACCTCGGAGCCGAGATCGTGCTGTGCCTTCACGACGAACTCGTCGTACACGTGCCCATCGAGTACGGCTCCAGCGTCGCCGAGCTCCTGCATGCCTGCCTGCGGGAAGCAGCGCACCGCTGGGCACCGGGCACCGAGGTGCGTTTCGTCGCCGATGTGAGCATCATCGAACGCTGGTCCGACGCAGGCCACTGACCGGGCGGTGCACAGGCTCAGGCGAGGGTCAAACGGGACCGGTCACACAGCGTTGAGTGCTGACCAGACGCGCTCGGGGGTGCAGGGCATGTCGATGTGAACGACGCCCAGATGCGACAGGGCATCGACGACCGCGTTGTGAATGGCCGGCGTCGAACCGATCGTTCCGGATTCGCCGATGCCCTTGGCCCCGAGGGGGTTGCGCGGGCTGTCGGTCTGGGTGTTCGACGTCTCGAAGCTGGGCAGCTCGGCCGCCGACGGCACCGTGTAGTCGAGGAACGTGGCCGTGACGGGGTTGCCATCTTCGTCGTAACGAACCCATTCGTACAGCGCTTGCGCGGCACCTTGGGCGATCCCGCCGTGTTGTTGGCCGGCGACCAGCATCGGGTTGAGGATGCGGCCACAGTCGTCGACGGCGACATGGCGAAGCATCACCACCTTGCCCGTTTCGGTGTCGACTTCGACGACGGACACGTGCGCACCGAACGGGAACGTCGAGTTCGTCCCGTCGAAGTCGAGCTCGTGACGAAGCGTCTCGGGATCCAACCCGTTGGGAAGCTGCGCGGCATCGCGGGAGGCAATCGCGAGCTCGCCCCATGAGATCGATTTCGAGGGCGTGCCGGCCACGTGGAGCGAACCGTCCTCGGCGACGATGTCTTCGGTAGCTGCCTCGAGCAGGTGCGCGGCGATCTGCTTGGCGCGGACCAGCACCTCCTGGGATGCCAGGAAGATCGCCGAGCCAGCGGTCTGC
>JANOKQ010000456.1:0-11225 GCA_031419375.1 Acidimicrobiaceae bacterium | reverse complement strand
ATGTCCATGTGCTTGCGCGGTCCGGCGCCGACACCTTCGGTGAAGAAGGAGATGCCGATGCCCATCAACAGTTCGCTGGTGTCGCCGGCGGCGCGTCGCTCGCGGCGCGCCCGCTGCTCGGCCCGTAACTCGTCGTAGCCGGCAATTCGCATTGCTTCGCGCAACGTCGGTTCGTAGTTGCCGGAGTCGTACTCCCAGCCGGTCGGTGTGGTGTACGGGAACTGCTCGGGTTGCAGCAGGTTCTTCATCCGGATCTCGGCAGGATCCATGCCCAGTTCGTCGGCGAGGCAGTCGACGATCCGCTCGACGAGGTACACGGCTTCGGTGATGCGGAACGAACACGCATAGGCCACACCGCCCGGAGCCTTGTTGGAGTACACGCCCTTCACCATGCAGTGGGCAGCACCGAAGTTGTAGCTGCCGGTGAAGATGTGGAAGAAGCCCGCCGGATAGTTGGTCGGCTGTGCGGTGGCGTTGAACGCGCCGTGGTCGGCGAGGACATCCACGCGCAGCCCGACGATCGTGCCGTCGCGCTTCGCGGCGATCTCGCCGTGCATGTGGTAGTCACGGGCGAATCCGGTGGACATCAGGTTCTCGGAGCGGTCCTCCATCCACTTCACGGGCTTGCCGGTCACGATCGAACCCACCACCGACAACACGTAGCCGGGGTAGATCGGCACCTTGTTGCCGAACCCGCCGCCGATGTCGGGGGCGATCACCTGGATCTTGTGCTCGGGCAGACCGGCCACCATCGCGTACACGGTGCGGTGGGCGTGTGGCGCCTGCGTGTTGCACCACAGGGTGAGCTTGCCGGTGACGGGGTTCATGTCGGCCACCGAGCCGCATGTCTCCATCGGTGCCGGATGCGACCGCGGGTACAGCATGTCCTGACTGACCACCACATCGGCCCCGGCGAAGGCGGCGTCGGTTTTGGCTTTGTCGCCGGCCTCCCAGTCGAAGATGTGGTTGTCGGTCTTGCCCACTTTGTCGTCGCGGATTACGGGCGCGTCGGCATCGAGTGCCCGCTTGGCGTCCATCACCGGCGTCAACGGTTCATACTCCACCGTGATCAGTTCGATCGCGTCGCGGGCCGAGTACTTGTCCTCGGCCACCACGAAGGCGACCTCCTGGCCTTGGAAGCGCACCTTGTCGGTGGCCATCACGGCCTGGGTGTCATACGACATGGTCGGCATCCACGCCAGGCCGAGCGTCTCGAGGGTGGCCCCGGTAATGACCGCGCGAACCTTGGGGTGCGCCTCGGCCGCGCTGGTGTCGATCGAGATGATCCGGGCGTGTGCGTAGGGGCTGCGCAGGAATGCCCCGAACAACATGCCGGGCAGCTTCACATCGTCGATGTAGTTGCCCTTACCGCGCACGAAACGCACGTCTTCCTTGCGCAACATCCGGCCGAACCCGATCGGGTTGCCGCCGGCACTGGTGGGGACTTCGGTGACGGTCATGCCGACACTCCGTTCTTGGCTTCGGTTGCGGTGATCGTGGCTTCTGGAGTGTCGCCGTCGAGTGAGCCGGCCGTTGCCTGCGCGGGCACGACGGGATGCTCGGCGGCCCACTGGATCGCCTTGACGATGTTGTCGTAACCGGTGCAGCGGCAGATCTGACCGGAGATCGCTTCGCGGATGGTGGCTTCACTCGGGTGCGGGTCGTTGTTCAGCAACCAGCGCGCGGTGAGCATCATCCCCGGGGTACAGAATCCGCACTGCAAACCGTGAAGCTCGATAAACCCCTGTTGCACCGGGTCGAGTTGGCCGTTTTTCTCCATGCCTTCCACCGTGTCGACGGTGCGCCCGTCGGCCATCACACCGAGCACGGTGCAGCTCTTCACTGGCTCGCCGTCCATCCACACCACGCAGGTGCCGCAGTTCGAGGTGTCGCACCCCCAGTGCGTTCCGGTGAGGCCGAGGTTGTCACGCAGCACGTGCACCAACAGGTGGCGCGCCTCCACGTCGGCGCGGCGGTCCTCGCCGTTGACGTTGATGTTGATCTGCATCTCAGCCCTCCTGTCCTTTGCTGCGGGCGATTGCGCTACGCAGCGCTCGTTTGGTGAGCTCACCGGCGAGGTGACGTTTGTAGTCCTCGGGGCCGCGCTGGTCGGCGCTGGGTGAGCAGTTCATCGAGGCGGCGTGGCCGGCCTGCTCGATCAAAGCGTCGGTGACCGCATGGCCGCGGAGCACCACCTCGGCCGCTGGCGAACAGTGGTGCTCGGCACCCACCGCGGTGAGCCCGATGCCCACATCGCGGATCACGTCGCCATCCATCCACACGCACACCCCGGCGGCGGCAACAGCCCAGTCGCCGGCGCGCCGCTCGACCTTTTGGTACGCGCTACCCGAGCCGGGCTTGATCGCCAGGCGGACCTCGGTGATCATCTCGGCCGGGCCCACCACTGTTTCGTACGGTCCGACGGCAAGTTCGCGGGCCGGTACCGTGCGGGTCCCCGACGACGAGGCGATCACGACGGTGGCGTGAGCGGCCGAGAACGCGGCCGACAGGTCCTCGGATGGGTCGGCCTGGCCGAGCGACCCGCCGATGGTGCCGCGGTTACGCACGACCGGGTCGGCGATCACCCGCTCGGCATCGTGGAGGATGCGGAAGTGCTCGCCGGCAACGGCCGACGAGAGCAGATCGGCATGGCGGCACATCGCCCCGATGCACAGCTCGTTGTCGTCGATGCGGATCTGGCCGAGCTCGCCGACGAGATCGTTGATGTCGACCAGGTGCTCGGGCCGGGCGAGGCGCAGCTTCATCATCGGCAGCAGGCTGTGCCCGCCGGCGATCAGTCGTGATTCGGGCCCCAGTCGCTCGAGCAGCTGCAGCGCGTGCTCGACGGACGTGGCCCGTTCGTACTCGAACGGTGGTGGCGTCTGCATGGGTGACCTCGTCATGTCTCGGCCTGTGTTGTCGGCGGTGTCGGAGCCCCCTTGCGCCGACCCAGTCGATAATGCCGCTCGCGCACGCGTCGGTCAACGCCCACATAACCGAACGGTTATCGGGCCCGGCCGAGCGAGCGCTCGAGGGGAGCTCGGGTGCATCCGTGACCCACACGCGCCACCACAGCGCATGATGGACACGGACACTTCAATCTGGCCCGGCACGACATCAGATTGCGGGCGACCCGGGCACGTCGCGGGCACGTCGCCGGGCAGCCGATCCCAACGCCGCACTCGTCACGTACAGTTCGGCGGTGACGCTCACACAGCTCAAGGTTTTCGTGCTGGTCGCCCGGCTCGGTTCGGTCAAGGGGGCTGCAGCGGCACTTGGGGTGAGCGAGCCGGCAGTGTCGCAGGCGCTCACCGCGTTGCGGCAGAGCCTTGGCGACCAGTTGCTCACCCGCACCCCAACCGGGATGGAGCTGACCGCGGCTGGCCAGCGGGTGGTCGGTATTGCGTCACAGATGGTGCACCTGTCCGACGAGGCCGAAGCAGCGGTGCGCCAATCACAGGGTGCACCCGAGCTCATCCGCGTCGTCGCAACCAGCACGATCGGACACGCCGCCGCACCCGCGCTGTTGCAGGCATTCGCGGCACGGTCCGGCAAAGTGGAAGTGACCCTCGGCATCGCCGCGACCGACGAGATCGCTGCGTTGTTACACGAGCGTCTCGCCGACGTGGCGCTCGGCCCGGAGCTGCCCACCGCTCGCAATGACAGGATCAGCAGCGATCCGGTGATGCGCTACCGGCTGGTCATCGCCGCGGCGCACACCCACCACCTTGCCGCGTCGACGAACGTTGCACCACGACAGCTCCGCGACGAGGTGTGGATGGTCGACCCCGAGGGCACCGACGTCCGCTCACCCGTGGGGCAGCTCGTGCAACGGATCGGCGTTCCGGCACAACACGTGCGCGTGTTCCCCAACCAGTCGGCAGCCTGCGCTGCGGCGGCCGCCGAGGGTGCTGGCGTTGCTCCGGCAGTTGAACATCTGCTGCGCCGTGACCCCGCCCATGCCAGCCTCACCAAGCTTGCCGTGGCCGACTTTCCATTGGAGCGGCTGTGGTACGTGAGTGCGCTCAGCGGAGAACGACGCCAGCCGCTGGTGAGCAAGTTGCAACGATTCCTGACCACTCCCGAGGCGATGCACGCGATGCACAGCGGCGACGGCGGCGTCCCGGCGCAACGCTTCAAGCCACCCGTTTACGTCACCATCTGGAGCTGACCATGAACACACCCAGCCCGAGCGCTGCTGCCCGTTGGAACACCGCACTTGCCGAGTGGGGTATCCCCGCGCACATCATCGACCAAGCCCCGGCAAGCCCGTGGGTACATGCCCCGACGATGTTTCGCTCGGGCACCGACGACGCAGCCGACACACCCTCGATGGAGCTCGCCCGCGAGGCACTCCTCCAACCCGGATCCGCTCACGTGCTCGATGTGGGATGCGGTGGCGGTCGTTCCAGTCTGCCGCTCGCACCGGCGGCGCGGCTGATCACCGGCGTCGATCATCAACAACGGATGCTCGATCAGTTCGCCGAAGCCGGAGCGGAGCGGGGAGTCGAGATCCGGACCGTGCTGGGGGCGTGGCCAGACGTCGCCGATCAATGCGCCACCGCTGACGTTGTCGTGTGCCATCACGTGGTCTACAACGTGGGCGACATCATCGCGTTCGTGCAGGCACTCACCGACCATGCGACAGCGATGGTGGTGGTCGAACTGACCGCCGTGCACCCGCAGTCGTCGCTGTCGCCGATGTGGCTGCACTTCTGGAACCTGGAGCGGCCGACGGAACCGACCGCCGACAGCTTCGCCGACGTGGTGCGCGAACTCGGCTACGAACCCACCGTCGAACACTGGAATCGTGCGGCACGCCCGGCGCCGATCAGCGACGCCGACCTCGTGGCCAACATCCGCCAGCGACTGTGCCTGCAGGCCGAGCGCGACGCCGAGATCGCCGAGCTTCTCGGTCGGACCCCACGCCTGACCGCTGACGAAGTGGTCACCGTCGCCTGGCGTCCGCGCTGACCCCGACCTCCAGCCAACGAGCGTCAGCGCGGCGCGACCACATCGAGGAACGGGCGCGCCGCGGCGACGTCGAGTTGGTCGTAGCGGCAGCTCGCCGGATCTCGATCGTCACGCCATCGCAGGAACTGCACGCCGTGGCGGAAGCGGCCGCCCTGCAACTGGCCGAACGTCACCTCGGCCACGCGCTCGACGCGCAATGGCACCCACGAGAGATCCTTGCCGGCATTCCAGCGACTCTGCGCACCGGGCAGCCGTGCCGACTCGTGGGCCTGGGCCTCGGCCCACTCGCGCCACGGGTGATCGGCAATCGCGTTGTGGGTCAACGTTTCCAGCTCGTCGAGCAGCTCGGTACGCCGCTTGGCGGTGAAGCTGGCGGCGACACCGACGTGGTGGAGTTGGCCATCGTCGTCATGCAGACCGAGCAGCAGCGACCCGACACCCTTGCCGTCTTTGTGGACCCGATACCCCGCCACCGCACAGTCGGCCGTACGGACGTGCTTGACCTTGACGAGGGTTCGCTTGTCGGGCGTGTACGGATCGGCCAGGCGCTTGGCAACCACACCGTCGAGGCCGGCGCCTTCGAATTCGACGAACCACCGCGCTGCGATGGCGTGATCGGTCGTGCTCGGACACAGGTACACCTCGCTGGCCCCGGTGCTCGTGAGCTCGGGAACCAATTCCCCAACGAGGCGCTCGTGGCGCGAGGCGAGCGGTGCATCGAGGAGCGAATCGTCGCCGATCGCCACGAGGTCGAACACAACGAACGACGCCGGGGTCTCGGCCGCTAATCGACGTACACGTGATTCGGCAGGATGAATGCGCTGCAGCAACGCATCGAAATCGAGACCGCCGTCAGGGCCCGGGATGACGATCTCGCCATCGACGACGCAGCGCGCTGGAAGCCGCCGCATCAAGGGCTCGATTAGCTCCGGGAAGTAGCGCGTGAACGGGCGCTCGTTGCGACTGGCCAGCTCGATCTGATCGCCGTCGCGAAACACGATGCAGCGAAACCCATCCCACTTCGGCTCGTACAGCCAACCGTCACCGTCGGGGATGACGGCCGAGGCTTTGGCGAGCATCGGGGCGAGGGGTGGCGACAGCGGCAAGCTCACCGTCGCGACAGTACGCGCCGCGCGGGAACCACGCGACGCACCCACTCGCTCATCGCACCGACCGCCCGCCCGGCCCGCCGTATGTCGAGAAACCCACCGCCACGGTGCAGTACTCGACACGCGGCTGCTCCACGGCCGACAACGCGGGAGTGTCGGCGGTACTCAACTAGCGTGGCGACCGTGACCGATCAGATCTCCAACGCGATGGATGCCAAGCTCGACGATCTACGTCAGCGGCGCGAGCAGGCGTACAACGCCGGGTCGCCACGCTCGGTCGAGCGTCAGCACGCCAAGGGCAAGCTGCTGGCCCGAGAGCGGATCACCTACTTCCTCGATCCCGACAGCTTCCACGAGCTCGATCTGCTTGCCCGCCACCGGGCCCACGCGGCCGGACTGGAGGAGCGGCCGTACACCGACGGGGTGATCACCGGGTGGGGCACCGTCGACGGTCGCAAGGTGTTCGTGTTCAGCCAGGACTTCACCGTGTTCGGCGGTGCGCTCGGCGAGGTGTTCGCCGAGAAGATTCACAAGATGATGGACCTCGCGCTGAAGGTCGGCGCCCCGGTTGTCGGGCTCAACGACGGCGCCGGTGCGCGCATCCAAGAGGGCGTGGTCAGCCTCGCCAGCTACGGCGGGATCTTCTACCGCAACGTGTTGTCAAGCGGTGTGGTGCCGCAGATCTCGGTCATCCTCGGACCGTGCGCCGGCGGTGCGGTGTACAGCCCGGCGATGACCGACTTCATCTTCATGGTCCGCGAAGCGAGCCACATGTTCATCACCGGGCCCGACGTTGTGAAGACCGTCACCGGTGAAGAGGTCACCCTCGAAGAGCTCGGCGGAGCGATGAGCCATGCCTCCAAGAGCGGCGTCGCCACGTTCGTCAGCGCTGACGAGAAGTCGTGCCTCGACGACGTGCGTTTCCTGCTCAGCTTCCTGCCGTCGAACAACCTCGAAGACCCCCCGGCGATCGACACCGGCGACGACCCCGACCGCCTGTGCCCCGAGCTGCAGACCATCCTCCCGCCGTCGCCGAACCAGCCCTACGACATGAAGAAGGTGATCGCCGCGGTCGTCGACGACGGCGAGTTCTTCGAGTACTTCCCGCACTGGGCACGCAACATCGTGTGCGGGTTCAGCCGGGTCGAAGGACATCCCGTCGGCATCGTCGGTAACCAGCCGATGATGTTGGCCGGCGTGCTCGACATCGAGTCGAGCGAGAAGGCCGCCCGCTTCGTGCGCACCTGCGACGCGTTCAACATCCCGTTGCTCACCTTCGTCGACGTACCCGGCTTTCTTCCCGGCGTCGATCAGGAGTACGGCGGCATCATCCGCCACGGGGCCAAGTTGCTGTACGCGTACTGCGAGGCAACGGTGCCACGTATCCAGATCATCACCCGTAAGGCGTACGGCGGGGCATACGTCGTGATGAACTCCAAGTCGATCGGCGCCGATCTGGCATACGCATGGCCGTCGGCCGAACTTGCCGTGATGGGCCCCCAGGGCGCCGTCGAGATCGTGTACCGCCGCGAGCTGCAACAAGCCGCCGATCCGGTGACACGTCGGGCCGAGCTCGTCGCCGAGTACACCGAGAAGTACGCCAACCCGTACAACGCGGCCGAACGCGGTTACGTCGACGACGTGATCGACCCGGCCGAAACTCGCCAGAAGATCGTCGCCGGGCTGCGCATGCTGCGCACCAAACGTCAGGAACTACCCCAGCGCAAGCACGGGAACATGCCGCTGTGAACTCGCCCAGTTCGGCCCGTGCGTCGATCTCTCCGGAGCCGACCGACGAGGAAGCGGCCGCGATCAGCGCTGCGGTCGAGGTGCTGTGGCCGCGCCCGAGCTTCACGGAGGACGAGGTCCGCCGCCGCGAAGCCGCGTGGCGCTTCAGCGGCCGCTGGTGGTCGAAGCCCGTGGCCTCGCGCCGCCACCGTCCCTTCCGCTGACGTAGCGGATCGACCGTATTCGGAGGGTCACTGCCGCACTGCGGCAGGAACGTTACGTTGGTGTTCATGAGCATTCCTCCGCCCCCGCCGCCCGGCTCCGTCCCACCGCCTCCGCCCGGCTCCGTCCCACCGCCCGGCTACCAAGCACCTGGCGCTCCGGCACCCGGCTTCCCGGCCGCTGGATATCAGCCCTCGGGTGGTTCACAACCGCCGTACGGGTATCAGGGGTACGGTCAGGCTGCGCCGAACTACGCCGGCGTCGGGTCCCGGTTCGGTGCGCTGATCATCGATGGGTTGATCAGCGCGCTGTTCCTGCTTCCGGCGATCATCGCCATCTTCGCCGGGCCACGCGAGATCAGGGCTTGCACCATCAACGGCGAGCCGAGCTTGTGCAACCTGCCGACCGGCGCAACCTTTGGGCTCACCATACTTCTCGCCGCCGTCGGGTTCATCGCCTATCTCGTGCTCTATTGTAAGAAGGTCGGCACGACCGGCCAAAGCTGGGGCGCGAAAACCGTCGGCAACAAGGTGGTTGACGCCAACAGCGGTCAGCCGATCGGCGTCGGCAAGGCGGTCGGGCGCACCCTGTTCCGCCAGTTCATTTCCGGCAACGTGTGCCTCCTCGGCTATCTCTGGGCGCTGTGGGATCCGAAGAAGCAGACCTGGCACGACAAGGTCGTCAACAGCATCGTCGTCAAGGCCTGAGGCGGTCACCTCCCCGGCGCCGCAGTGCGCCGGCACGTCCAGGCGACCGGCTCACCGGCAACCACCACCCGAACTTTGTCGCTCACAACAGCCTCAACCGGTCCAGACCGACACAGAACAACGCCACGCAGCGACGACGTACGTGGTCTGACGTTGCTGCGAGATCGGCTGGGCGACGACTTCGTTGCCGGCATCGTCGTCCATTGCGGAGCCGCGGTAATCCCGCTCGGGGATCGGCTGATCGGTGTTCCCGTCAGCGCGCTGTGGCACACCATGGCCTCGCCGGAGAGGACCGCTGCCGCCTGTCACCGATCCTGATCGGCTCGCCCGCTACGGTCCTGGCGTGGACATCACCACCGTTGCCGATGATCTGATCGTTGCCCACGACGGCCTCGACGTGATCCGCCTTGACGTCCTCCAGCCGGGCACGGAGCACCAGGTCGGGCCCCACCGTGTGCGCACGGCCGCTCGTCCCCCTGGCGAGTTGTTGGCCCGCATCGCCACGGTCAACGACGTGCACTTCGGTGAGACGGACTGCGGCAAGTTCGACGACGACCCGCGCGGCCCGATACAGCGCGTCGACCCGGGCGAAGCGCCGTATCCGGAAACGATGAACCGCGCTGCGGTGAACGAGATCGCGGCGATGCGGCCCGACGCGGTGTTCGTGAAGGGCGACCTCTCCCGCGACGGACATCCCGACGAGTGGGCTGCGTTCGAGGCCTGTTACCGGCCCGCGTTCGGCGAACGCCTTCATGTGGTGCGCGGCAACCACGACGCCTACCGCGGGCAGACCGCCTACGCCGGCGATCAGTGGGTGGATCTGCCGGGCGTGAGCGTGGCGATGCTCGACACCACGATCCCCTTGCGCACGACCGGCTCGATCACGGACGACCAGCTCGAGTGGCTCGATGCACGCGCCGCCGTGGCAGATCGGCCGGTCATCGTGATGGGCCACCACCAGCAGTGGACCGGCACCACTCGCTCCCCCGACTACTTCGGGTTGCATCCCGACGCCAGCGACGCCCTCACCGAGCTGATCGCCCGTCGGTCCCGCATCGTCGCGTACACCGCCGGGCACACCCACCGGCACCGTCAGCGCGTGCTCCCGTGCGGCGTCCCCACGATCGAGGTGGGATGCGTGAAGGACTTCCCCGGTACGTGGGCCGAGTACCGGGTGTACGAGGGTGGGATCAGCCAGGTGGTGCACCGCATCTCGTCGCCCGAAGCACTGCGCTGGAGCGAACGGTGCCGCCACCTCTACCGCGACTTCGGCATCGACTACGAGGCCTACGCACTTGGCCGGTTGGAGGATCGATGTTTCCCGATCGAGCTGCGCTGACCACCATCGAGATCGTCGAAGCTTTCAGCGATGCCGTTGCCGAGTTGCTCGCCACGCTCGATCGTGTCGATGCCTGGGACGACCATGGGCTCGGTGAGTGGACGGTCCGCGAGCTCGCTGCGCACACGATCCGGGCGATGACCACGATCGAGCTCTACCTCATCGCCGAACCGCTGGTCGATGCCGACATCGTCGATGCCACCGGGTATTTCCGCGCTGCCCTCGCCGCTCCGAACGTCCACGCCAGTGTCGCCGAACGCGGTCGTGAGAACGCGCGCACGCTGACCGATCCGGCCGCCATCGCTCGTTCCGCCGCCGAGCGAGTCGTGCCGCTGGTGGCGCAGGTCGACCCGCAGCGACTGATCGAAACCATCGTCGGCCGGGTGCCATTTCGCGAATACCTCGCCGGGCGTGTGGTCGAGCTCACGATCCACACCACCGACATCCAGGCCGCCAGCGGCCAACCGATAACCGTGCCCGAGACGAGCGCGCGCGTCGCCTGGGCGGTGCTCGCGCCACTGGCCGAACCCGCGCATCTGCTGCGCGCGATCACCGGGCGGGATGCGCTGAATGTCCTTGGCTGAGGCGGCACGAGCCGGAGTGGTTCCACCGTTCCATGCAATGGCGATGAGCCGGTGGGCGAGCGAACGTGAGGCAGCGGGGGCACCAGTGCTTCACCTCGAAGTCGGCCAGCCATCGACACCCGCGCCGCATGCGGCACGACTCGCCGCGATCCGGGCGCTGGAGGCGGGCGAGGCGCTCGGGTACACGAACTCCGGCGGGCTGATGAGCCTCCGCCGGCGTATCGCCCGCCACTACCACGACTGGTACTCCGTCGATATCGACCCGGCCGAGGTGCTAGTCGTCGGCGGCGCGTCGGCCGGTTTCACGCTCGCGTTCGCGGCAGCGTTCGACGGCGGCGACCGCGTCGGCGTGATCGAGCCCGGTTACCCGTGCTACCGCAACACCTTGCTCGCACTCGGTATCGAGCCGGTCCCGATCGCCGTCGATGCCACCAGCCGAGGAGCGCCGACTGCCGAGTTGCTGGAAGCGGCCCGGCCACTCGACGGTCTGATCGTCGCCTCGCCGTCCAACCCCACCGGCACGGTGCTGAACACCGCTGCGCTTGCCGAGATCGTCACCTGG
>JANOKQ010000455.1:0-5246 GCA_031419375.1 Acidimicrobiaceae bacterium | reverse complement strand
CGGCCTCGATCGCGGCGACGAGCAGCGGGTCGTCCGGGGTGGTCGACGGTGCGAACCGCCGAGCGACCGTTCCGTCGCGGGCGATCAGGAACTTCTCGAAGTTCCAGAGCACGTCGGGATCGTCGTTGGTCTCGATCTGGTAGCCCTGGAGATTGGAGCGCATGCCCTCGGGGTCGCCCTCGGCATGCGGCACGGCGCTGGTGAGCTCGACGTACAGCTGATGCTGGTCGTCGCCGGCCACGCTGATCTTCGAAAACATCGGGAAGTCGATCGCGTAGGTGGCCTTGCAGAACTCGGCGATCTCTTCGTCGCTGCCGGGCTCCTGCTCAAGGAAGTTGTTGGCGGGGAAGCCGAGGACCTGGAAGCCCCGGTCGCGGTGCTCGCGGTGGAGCGCTTCGAGTGCCTCGTACTGACCGGTCAGCCCACACTTCGATGCGACGTTGACGACGAGCAGCACATCTCCGGCGAAGTCGGCGAGCGACGTGCTCGCTCCGGTGATGGTGGTGAGTGGGATCTCCTGGATGTTCGACATGGCGGGGGACTCTACCGACAAGCCGTCGCGACCCGAGACCCACAACCCGAAACCCGCGAACCGCGATCCGATCGATAGGGCCCCCGCGGTCGGGCATGATTAGGGTGGGCAACGCACGCAACCGAGGGGATCGATGTGGCGAACGAGCAGAAGTTCCTGGTGTTCTCGAATCCGGTCGAAGGACTCGAGGACGACTACAACCAGTGGTACGACGACGTACATCTCGGTGACGTGTGCCGCGTGCCGGGTGTGGTGGGCGCGCAGCGCTACGACCTGGTGAACACGAGCGGCGACGATGGCCCGCTGCCGACGCATCGCTACCTCGCTGTCTACGACCTCGCCCGCGATGTCGCCCCGGCCGACGTGCTCGGCGAGTTGACGGCGCGCTTCGGTAGCCCCGAGATGGCGGCGAGCGACGCGCTCGACCTCGCCACCATCGCCATGACCGTCTGGTGCCCGCACTCGTAACCTGCGTTCAGAAGCGGTTGTAACGACCGGTCAGGTGGGCCGGTAGGGGACGAGAGTGGCTGTCACCGGAAGATGCCACGCGGCCGTTGGACGAACTCGTACGGGATCGCGTTCGGGTCGGAGATGAATGTGATCCACATGTCCGGCACCGGGGTACCGGTCAGTTCGACCTGCAATGGCGGGCGGTCGAACTTGGCACCGGTGCCGGTGAGGTAGTCGTACGAAGCGCGGGTGTCGTCTACGCCGAGCGCGGCGCGGAAGATGCCCGAGTGCCACGGCTCGGCGTAGTGGTCGCCGTGGCCGACGGGGTTGTGCCACTGGATGAGGCGCACCTCGAAGGGCTCGTCGGGCAGGCGCAGCGTTGCGTACGTGGCGCTGGCGTCGCCCTCGATCGCACCCGCGGCGCCGGCCGGGCCAACGAATGCGGCGTCCGTCAGCGTGCCGCGCTCGAGCACATCGAAGCCGAGCATCTCGTAGAACGGGAGCGACTCCTCAAGGTCGCGGACCGTGATCCGCAGGTGGTGCATCTGGCTCTCGCCTTCGGCGAGGCCGGAATCCTCCACGAGGTCGAGCGTGACGTTACGGGGGTCGAGCACGGCGGCGTGGCGCGCGTCGAACGGCGAGTTGCCGTCGGCCAGCACGCTGCAGCCCATCGCGGTGAGGCGGGCGATCGCGGTGTCGACTGACGGCACGGCGAAGCCGAGCGCCTTGATGCCCACCCGGAACGGATCGGTGGACGGCTCGCCCTTCGGGGTGGGGTCGTACCAGCCCTGCACCTCGATCGCCGGGCTGGTGCGCGGACCCCGGCGGTCGTAGACGAAGTTGCCGACCGAGCGGACGTCGTGGTCGATCCCGAGGATCGCCCCGGAGTCGTACTGGTCGGTGGTGCGCATCACCTGCTTCATGTCGAGGCCTTCGACCAGGAAGTTGGCGACTTCCTGGTCGTCGGCGCAGCAGTAGCAGATGTGCAGGAAGCGACGCGCAGGCCGCTCGATCGAAAGTTCGGTCACACGGTGAGTGTAACTTGACACATGTGTCGAGTTCCCACCGGGCGCCTGTGCTGATCATCGTTCGACCGGTCCACCGTTCGTCCGCCGGAGCCGACGCCTGATGGTCGGGTCGGCCCGAACCTTCTGTCGCATCTGCGCTGCCCAGTGCGGCATGATCGTCGATGTCGAACGCGGCGACGGTGACACCGGCGATGGTCGTCCAGACGATGCGCAGATCGTCGGCGTGCGCGGCGACCCGTCGCACCCGTTCACCAAGGGCTACCTGTGCGCAAAGGGGCGGGCGATCGGCGACGCCCACCACTCCCCGAACCGGCTGACGGGTGCCTACGTCGGGCGTGGCACCGAGCGGCGCAACGTGTCGATCGACGAGGGCCACGCCGACCTCGCCGCCGCGCTCCAGCGCGTGGTCGACGAGCATGGCACCGGCGCGATCGGCGTGTTCCACGGCACCGGTGCCTTCTCCGATGCGCTCGGTACGTGGACGGCGCGCCGGTTCAAAAAGGCGCTCGGCTCGCACCAGATGTACAGCACGGCGACGGTCGATGCGGTCGCCAAGACGCTGGTTGCGAGCGAGATGGGCGGTACCCCGCTGCTGATCCCGCAGATCGACGAGGAGCACGGGTGCCTGCTCGTGTTCGTCGGGATCAACCCGGTCGTGTCGCACGGCCACGCAACCATGTTCTCGAACCCGGTCGAGCGCATCCGCGCCGCCCGTGCCCGAGGCCCGGTGTTCACCCTCGACCCGCGCACCACCGAGACGGCGCTGCTCTCCGACCACCACCTCGCGCTCCGGCCGGGCACCGACTACGCGGTGTTCGCGCACGTGATCCGCCAGCTCCTCGCCGGCGGCGACATCGACCTCGCGGCGCTCGCCGGGCGGGCCACGGGCGTCGACACGTTGACCGCAGCTGTCGAGCCGTACGACGCCGAGACCGCAGCCGGGTGTACGGGCCTCTCGGCGGAGCAGCTCGCGGTCCTCGTCGGTGCCGTGCGCGCTGCGGGCCGGTTGGCGATCCTGTCGGGCACGGGCTCGACGATGAACCCGACTGCGAACCTGGGGGAGTGGATGGCTTGGGCGCTGATGGTGCTCACCGATTCGTTCGACCAGCCCGGCGGTATGTGGTTCAACCCTGGCCTGTTTTCGCGGCTCGACCGCTTCGACACGCTGCCCCGCGCCGCGCCCACCGAGCCGCGCTCGGCCGTGCGGCCCGACATCGCGCGCTGCGGCGGTGAGTGGCCGGCGGCGCTGATCGCCGACGAGATCGAGGCCGGGCGGCTTCGGGCGCTCGTGGTGCTCGGTGCCAACCTGATCACGGCGCTGCCGGAACCGGAACGCGTGGCGCGTGCGCTGGCTGCCATCGACGTGCTCGTGGTGATCGACGTGGTGCACAACGGCACGTCCGAGCTGGCGACGCATGTGCTCGCCAGCGCCGGGCAGCTCGAACGGCCCGACGTGGTGTCGCTTGAGCCGAACGCAAATGTGATGTACCAGCAGTACACCGACCCGGTCGTGGCGCCGCGCGCCGATCGGCCACCGATGTGGCAGTCGCTGGCACGGATTGCGGCCGGCATCGGCCTCGACGCGCTCGGCGGCGAGGAGGGGGCCGACCCGATCGGCACCACAGCCGACGCGATGTTCGCTCGTCTGGCTCGCGGCGACGGTGTTGCCGCACTGCGGGCGGCGGGCGGGTTCCATGTCGAGCCCGGGGCCAAGTACGGCTGGGTCGCGTCACGGCTCCCAGCGGGCACGTGGCAGCTCGTCCCGGAGCGCCTGGTGGCCCAGCTGGCTCAGCACCGTGCCGACGTCGAGCAGACGCGGCCGGAACCCGGATCGCTCGTGCTCATCCCGCGGCGCGTGGTCAGACGGATGAACTGGCAGCTGTTCCGCCACGGTGACGTGCCCGATGCCCTGCTGCACCCGGTCGATGCCGAGGCCTGCGGCGTGGTGGACGGCGATCAGGTCAAGGTGACGACGGCAACCGGCTCCCTCACGTTGCTTGCCCGGGTGACCGCGGCAGTGGTGCCAGGCTCCGTGTCGATCGTGCACGGCTTCGAGGGTGCCAACGTGAACAGCATCCTCGACCGCCACGCGCTGGACCCCCTGAGCGGGATGGCCCAGTTGTCCGCCGTGCCCGTCAGGGTCACCGCGGTCAATGCCGACTGATCAGGCCGTCGAGCTCGACGTTGACATGGTCCGCCATTCCGATGTAGGACGCGCATGGTGGCTGTGGCATGGTGCAGGGATGTACGACGAGATCCTGTACGAGGTCGACGACCCGGTCGCGACCATCACGCTGAACCGGCCGGCCTCGCTCAATGCGTGGACAAACTCGATGGACGACCAGATACGTGACGCGATGGCGCGCGCGTCGGCCGACCCGGCCGTCGTCGGGATCATCGTCACCGGCACCGGCCGGGCGTTCTGCGCGGGCGCCGACATGAATCTGCTCAGCAACCTGAGCCAGGGCGGAGGTGACGGCGGCGGAGGTACCGGCGGAGGGATCGCCGGCGGCGACCAGCCGGGGTGGAGCCAGCCCGACGGAGACTTCGGCGGCCGCTTCCCGTACGTGATGACTGTCGACAAGCCGGTGATCGCCGCCGTGAACGGGGCCGTTGCCGGCATGGCGTTCCCGTTCGCCCTCTGCTGCGACCTGCGGGTGGCGTCGCCCGACGCGTTGTTCCTCACAGCGTTCTCCCAGCGAGGACTCATCGCCGAATGGGGGCTCAGCTGGCTGCTGCCGCGGCTGGTTGGCCCGGCGGTGGCGCTCGACCTCCTGTTCTCGTCGCGTCGCGTAAAGGGGGACGAGGCGCTGCAGCTCGGCCTCGTCAATTACCTGGTGCCGGCCGACGAACTGCTGAGGTTCTGCCGGGACTACATCGGGAACCTCGCGGCGACCTGTTCGCCGGCCTCGCTGGCGGTCATGAAGCGCCAGGTGTACGAGCCGCTCCACCGTGGGCTCGGTACCGCCGAGCACGAGTCGCAGCGCTTGATGCTCGAGAGCTTCACCCGCCCCGACTTTGCCGAAGGCGTGCAGTCATTCATGCAGAAGCGCCCGCCAAGCTTCGGTCGGCTCGGCACCTGAACCGGCACCTGACCGGCACCCGAGTTCATGGGCGGAGGATCTGGCCGCCGTCGACGTGGAGGGCCTGGCCGGTGATGAAGTCGGAGTCGCTACTGGCCAGGAACACCGCGACCGGGCCGATGTCATGCTCGACGTCGCCGAACCGGCGCAGCG
>JANOKQ010000454.1:0-5760 GCA_031419375.1 Acidimicrobiaceae bacterium | reverse complement strand
CCGGTCGACGTCAGCGGGCTGGCCGCTGACTCGCTCGGCGCCCGCCAGATCGGAGCGGTGGCCTGGTCGGTGGTCGACCGATACGTCGACCATGCGGTGCTCGTCTCTGACGACGACATCCGTTCCGCGCAGCGGGCGTTGTGGGACGAACTGCGCCTCGTTGCCGAACCGGGCGGTGCGACCGCGCTCGCCGGATTGCGCAGCGGTGCGTACGTGCCGGCCCCCGGCGAGCGGGTGGTAGTGGTGGTCTGCGGCAGCAACTGCGATCCGGCCACGGTCACCGGCACCGGCACCGCGTGATCCAGTAACTCACCGGCGGCGAGCGACGTCGACCTTGGCGAAGTAGCGACGTCGAGCGCATACGTTGGCGATGCCTGGCGTTGTGCGGTCTGGAACCTGGCGACGATCCGGGTGAGACCCGCAGCGAGGGCGGCGTTGTCGTCGTCGGTGTCACGGAAGACGTTCCATCACAACGCCAGAAGGCCGCCGGGGCGCACCAGGTTCGCCAGGTTCGCCAGGTTCGCCAGGTTCGCCAGCTTGTCGAGACCGAGTGCGGGATCGACCCAGTGGAACGACGTCGCCGCGACCGCCAGATCGAACGGCCCTCGCACGTCGGCCTGCTCGAACTCCGCCTCCACCACGGTGCAGTTGCGGCCCTCCACCCGCTCGCGCAGCCGGGCGGCCATCGCCACGCCGGGTTCGACGGCCACGACGGTTGCACCGCGGTCGAGCAACGGCACCGTCGCCTGGCCGGTACCGGGACCGAGTTCGAGCACGCGGGCACCGGAACCCAGCCCACACCGAGCACTCAGCAGATCGAACAGCGCGCGGGGTACCCGGGGCGCGTCGGGGTACCCGGGGCGCGCCGCCTCGTACCCAGCCACGTCGGCATCGAAGCTGGTCCTGAGATGACAATGCCAGTGCTCGAACTGGGCGCTCCACACTCCGGGGGCGACCTCGCGACGTGAAAGGCGCCGGAAGAAGAGCGATTCGTACAGCGCCACCGCGGGGTGTTCGTCGCGACCGCCCACACGGTCACCGACGAATGATGCAACACGGCCTGCACCAACCGGCGCCCGAGCCCCTGGCGGTGGTGCGCGGGATGAACCACCAGACGATCGATGTCGCAGGTGCGCGCCGCCCCACACATCGCCATCGCCGCCAGGATTCGTTCACCGTCACGAATCCCCAACCAGTCGAGCGCCGCGCCGCGTAGATCGTCGATCGATTCGTGCAGCGGCGGGATGCCGTCGAAGCCGATCAGTTCGGCCTCGGCGCGATACGCCAGTCGCTGCAGATCGAGTACCTGTCCTGCGACGCCGGAC
Source organism: Acidimicrobiaceae bacterium (assembly GCA_031419375.1). Classification (GTDB taxonomy): domain Bacteria; phylum Actinomycetota; class Acidimicrobiia; order Acidimicrobiales; family Ilumatobacteraceae; genus VFMC01. The sequence goes on along the minus strand of JANOKQ010000454.1, from coordinate 4,435 downwards.
TCGCCGAGGTCGAGGTTGTCGATCATCACAACACTGGACTCGGTCATCGCGTCGCGCCGATCGGGGGCGATTCCAACGAGCCGAAGTCGACGTCATCAACCCGTCGACGGCGACGATCGAGCACAGCCAACACCCCGAACGTGACGGCCATCGCCACCCCGGAACCGACCGTGGTCGTGCGCAGCGAGGTGAAGTCGGCGAGCGCCCCTTGGATCAGTGTGCCGGCCGGATACATCGTGCCGAGCACGAAGCTGTTGACGGCAAGCACCCGCCCGCGCATGTCGTCGGGTGCGTTGTGTTGGGCGATCCCGGCGAACGACGTGAACGCGTATCCGTAGGCCACTCCCACCAGCGTGAGCGCCGGCGCCGCGAGCACCAGCGATGGCGCAACGCCATACAGCGAAAGGGCCGCGCACAGCGTAAGCGAGGCGATCACCATCAACTTCCAGCTGCCCAACCAGTGGGTGACTGCACCGAGGGTGAACGCCGCCGTCACGGCACCGACGCCTTGCGCGGTGACGAGCACCGATGTCGCATCGGCGCCACCGTTGAGCACGTTCGTGGCCATCTGTGGGACGAACGCGATGAACGGCGAACCGAACAGGATCACCACGATCATCACCGTCAGCATCCGCCGCATCGCCGGAGTGGTGCGGGCAAAACGCACCCCGTCGGCGAGCGCAGTGAAGATCGGCCGGCGCGTGCGCGGCCCCTGCGGGAGGCGGGCCAGCGACACGGCGAGGATCACCGCGAGGTAGCTGATCGCGTTGCACCACAGGGCGAGTTGGATGCCGCCGATGGCGATGGCCAGCGCGGCGCAAGCTGGCCCGACGATGCGGCCGAGGTTCCACTGCGCGTTCGACAACCCAATGGCGGCGACGAGGTGCTCACGCGGCACGAGGTCGGGCAGGGAGGTCTGGAACGACGGAAACCCGAAGCTGAACACCGCCCCCGCGGCGAAGCCGACGACGGCCAGCCCGAGAGCGGTGGCGTGGCCGCTGCCGACCCAGATCGCCAGGCTTGCGGCAATGACCGCAGACATGCAGTTCGTGATGATCAGCACCCTCCGCCGCCTCAGCCGGTCGGCCATCGCCGAGCCGACCGGGCCGATGATCGCCAGCGGCACAAACCCGGCAGCGGTGACGATCGCCGACCACGATGCCTTCCCGGTGGTCTCGGCCACGTAGTAGCCGAGCGCCACGGTTTCCATCCAAGTACCGATGTTCGACACCAGCGCCCCGACCCACATCAACGAAAAATCACGGGACTTGAACGGTGCAAACGAGGCGGATGCCATCGCCTCCGACCCTACCGGCGCAATCGCTGCGCGGCCGCGTGCCCATCTACGACGAACGGCAGAACGACCGGCACGACCACCAGGGCCACGACCACGATCAGAAGAACGTCTGGGAAAACGGGGCGAGGCCGGTGACGAAGAACGCGTCGGCCCGGCGCACCACCTCTTCATTGCGAGCCGAGATCCGACCCGCGCCGACCAGCGTGCGCGTTCGGACACCCCCGAACAACAGCGCCCCGAGCGACGCCTGATCGACCACCAGATCGGGCGGCGAACGCACCACCTTGCAGGCCGATTCGGTGCCGTCGGACTCGATCGCGTACCGGCGGCCGCCGGCCTCGATCACCAACCGGTCGGCCGTGCCGTAGGCCCGCGCGCCGAAGCACACCGGTATGTCACGCACGTTCGCCCACACCCCGTCCTGCATCATCGTCGTGGACACCGTGCGCCCGTTCGCGAGCAGGTACGGCAGCGGATCGTCGACGGCCAACATCCGGGTGGAGATGGTGCCGACAAGGTCGATCCCGATGACGGTGTGCCACAGGTCGATGTGCGCCTGCGGGGTCGCCGCAACCAGTTCCAGCAGTTCCAGTCGATGCCGGGGCGAACCCGACGACCAGTCGTCGCCGATGCGGTACGCCGCGTACCCGTCGGCATGCGCAAGCGTGAACGCCGCGGTCATCGTGCCCTGCGGCTTGGCACCGATGTCGGCGATGAACTGGTGCAGTTGCGCGCTACGCGACACCTCGCCGGCACGCTGGCGGCGGGTTCGCTCCCAGAGCCGCTTGATGTGATCGACTGCGTCGTCGCCGTCGATGTAGGTCACGGCACCGCTGGCAGCGATCACGTCCGGCCGGAACGACACGTCGCGACGTTCGATGGTGACCCTGCGCATCGTAGTGGCGACGCCGTAGCCGAACCGCTCGTAGATGCCACCCTCGCTGGCGTACAGCATCGCCACCGGCTCGCCCCGTTCGTCGCCGTCACGATGGCATGCATCCATCAACTGGGTGAGCACGCCCTGACGGCGGTGGGTTGCAGCGACCGAAACCCATGTGAGCGCGGTCATCGGCACGGTCGTCCCGCCCGGAATCGTCACGTCCATCGCCCACGATCCGGCGACGCCGACGATCCGCCCAGCATCGACGGCAACGCGGAACCGGGCGAGATCGATGATCGGTCGCCGCAGGTCGATGTCACCCGGCTCCGGGGTGTAGCCGAAACCGCGCGCATCTGCCAGGAACAGCTCCTCCCACTGGCTCTCATCGGGCGTGCGGATCTCGATCGTCATGCCCAGCATCATCCCACCTGCACTCCCGGGGAACCACGCCATTTGCCGCTCAGCATCTCGCCGCCACCGCCCATTCGATACGGTCGGGCCATGATCCGACGTGTCGGGAAGAACCTTGCGCTGCTCTCACCGGAGTCGGCTCCGGCGGCCAGCGCCGAGCTGGAACGCGACGGCTACACGGTGCTGCGCGGTGTGCTCACCAGCGACGAAATCGCCGCCCTTGTCACCGAAGCCGACCGGGTGTTCGCCGAGTTCCCGGCCGAGCGGGGCCGCACCGACCGCGACGAGTTCCGCTACCAGATGCTCAACCGCAGCGAATTGGCCCACGACGCGATCGGTCATCCGCGCATCCTCGAAGCGATCGAACCGCTGCTCGGCAACGACTGCCACGTGATCGCCAACACGCTGTGGCGCAATCCGCCGGAGTTCGTCGGCGGCCCGTGGCATTGCGATGCCGGCCCGCACATCCCCCGCCCCGCCGACGTCGCCTGGGACGACCGCATCCCGTACCCGGTGTTCGCGATCGGTGCGCACATCCTGCTGCGCAACTGCATGGTTGCGGACGGCCCGACCGCGGTTGTGCCCGGGAGCAACCGGTCCGGTCGCCTGGCACCGATGGCCTCGCTGCGCGATCCCGACCTCACCTACGACGGCCGGCCCCCGGCGTTGCTCGATGGTGCCGCGGGCGATGTGGCGATGTTCACCAGCGACGCATGGCACCGCGGCACCGCGGCCATATCCGGGGGGTCCGGGCGGCTGTTCATCCAGGCCCATTACGGCCGACGCGACATCGCCCAGCGAATCCGCACGACCGCCGAGGTCAACCACCTCACCCCTGAATCGATCGGGTGGGCCGACACCCCCCGCCGCCGAGACCTGGCCGGCCTCCACGCCCCCTACTTCTACGACGGCTGAAATTACGACGGCCGACTTCCAGCGGGATGGCTGGCTCGTGGCGTGTCGAGAAATGCACCTCCACGGTGGGTTTCTCGACACGACAGCACTCCACGGTGGGTTTCTCGACACGCCAGCACTCCACCAGCCGGGTGACGGGCCTTCGGGACTGACGGCGGATTCGAAGGCGCGGTAGGTTCGCGAGATGAGCAGCTTTCGTCCTGAGCGGGTCGTGGCCGATCTCCGCACCCTCGCCGAGCACACCGGCGGACCGGATGGGAGCCGCCGGCTGTGCTGGACCCCCGAGTGGCTGGCGGCGCGTGCGCTCCTGCGGGAGTCGCTAACCACCCTGCCCGTCGCGGTCGACACCGACGCCGCCGGCAACCTGTGGGCGGTGCTGCCCGGCGAGCGACCCGACATGCTGGTCGTCGGTTCGCACCTCGACAGCGTGCCCAAGGGCGGTTGGCTCGACGGTGCGCTCGGGGTGATGTCGGGGCTCGAACTGCTGCGCGCACTGGCAGTCGAAGGCACGCCACCGGTCACCGTTGCGTTGGTCGATTGGGCCGACGAGGAGGGCGCCCGATTCAGCCGCAGCCTGTTCGGTTCGGCGGCGTGCATGGGCACCCTCGATATCGAGGTGCTGCGCGGCCTGGCCGACAAAGACGGCGGCAAGCTGCCCGAGGTGCTGGCCGCCCACGGCGTCGACATCGACAACCTCGACGGCGCCCGCACCCGCATGGCCAACGTCAAAGCCTACGTCGAGGTCCACATCGAGCAAGGCCCGATCCTCGAAGACATGGGGCTCGGCATCTGCACCGTCACCGGCACCAAGGGCATCGAGCGCGAGCGGTTGATCTTCCGCGGCCAAGCTGCACACGCGGGGACGATGCCGATGGCGATGCGCCGCGACAGCTTCCGCGCTGCGGCCCGGTTCGCACTCGCGATTGCTGAAA
>JANOKQ010000453.1:0-6130 GCA_031419375.1 Acidimicrobiaceae bacterium | reverse complement strand
GATTCGAGCAACGAGTTCGACACCCCCGACAAGATCTCCGAGTACCTCTACAACCAACTCAACGAGTTGCAGGGCTACAGCACCACGTCCGAAGCGACCATGGACAGTGTGGTCGAGGAGGTCGCTGTGACGTCGGCGATCGCCATCGACGGTGAGCCACAGGAGATCGACGAGGCCGACCTCGAAGACCTCCGGGCCGAGGAGCTGGCTCTGTGGGCCGACGACCAGGTGTGCCAGGACGAAGCGAACCTTTCGCAGGCCCGCCGTGACGCCGAGCAGCGCATGGTCGACGACCTTGTCGCCGAGTTCCCCGAACTCGGCGAGCAGGAGTGATGGCCTCATCTCGGGCCGCCGGTCATCGCCGGCGCAACCTCGCCTTGGTCGTCGTTGCCGCGTCAGTGGTGTCGGCCGGGGGCGGAATCGTGGTCGGCCGCAGCCTCCAGTCTCCCGCTGACGCGGCCGCTGAGGCCGCACCGCCCGAGCCGTCGCGCATCACCGTCCCGGTCGAGCGCCGGTCGCTGGTGTCGCGCTTGATCGCCAACGGCGACATCCAGTACAACGAGCCCACGCCGTTGCGCCTGGTGGGTTCGGTCGGCGCGAGTGGCGGCAGCACCCAGATCATCACCAAGGTTCCCGAGCTCGACGCGGAGCTTGCCGAGGGCGACGTCGCATTGGAGGTTTCGGGCCGCCCGGTATTCGTGTTCGTCGGCGAGCTGCCCACGTACCGGCCATTCGAGCCGGGCACATCTGGACCCGATGTCGAGCAGCTGGAAGCCGCCCTTGCTCGGCTGGGCTTCGACCCCGGCCCAGTCGACGGGGTCTACGACAACGCCACCGAAGCAGCGGTGGACGCCATGTATGCCGACAACGGATACAGCAGCGAGGGCCCGAGCGGCGACCAGCGCGACCGGCTGCAGGCCGCCGAGAAAGCGGTCAACGACGCCAAGCAGGCGCTCACCCGCGCCCGTCAAGACCTCGCCGATGCCGGCAAGCCGCTCAGCGGCGCCGAACTCCTCCGCCAGCAGCAGGCCTTGCAAGCATCGAAAGACGCGGTGCCCGCTGCCCAGGCCACTGCCAACCGTCGCAACGCCGATGCGCTCATCGCCGTCGCTGCTGCCATCGCCACGCGCGATGGCGCCAAGGTCACCCGCGACCTGGCCAAGACCGTCCGTGACGCCGCTGCGGCACCGGGCGCGCTCAACCCCGACACGACCGAGCCGTATACCGCCGCCGAGCTGGCCACGTTCAACGCCGACCTCCGTTCGGCCGACCAGGCATTGGTGGAGGCCGACACTGCGGTCACCCGCTCGATCAGCGAACGCGACCAAACCGGTGTTGAGGTGCAAACCGCAATCGAGGCCGCGGCCGACGCGCTGAGGTTGGCCGAACTCACCTACATCGAAGCGCTCGAGGTGAAAGACGTGTCGTTGGCGAATGAAGCCGTTGGCGCGGCTGAGGAACTGCTCGATCAGGCAAGCCTCGATCTGTTCGCCCTTGCCAGCGACATCGGTACGAAGATGCCGGCCGGCGAGATGGTCTTCCTGCCGTCGCTGCCGACCACCATCACCCAGGTGTCAGCCGAAGCTGGCAAGGTGCCGGCCGACCCAGTGGCCACCGTGTCGGGGACCACCACGTTGGTGCAGGGACGGATTTCCGCCTCCGACGCCGATCTGGTGGTGATCCCCACGCCGGTCGAGATCGTGATCCAAGACGCCGACGTCACCACAACCGGCACGCTCATCGAGATCAAGGCGCCCGCTGCCGCCGGCGGGCAAGGCGGCGAGCAAGGCGGCGGGGACCAAGGTGGCGACACGGGCCGGCTCACCGTGGTCGTCGAACCCGATGACCCGGCCATGCTGGCGAACTTCCTCGGTTGGCGGGCACGCATCTCGATCACCGTCTCGTCCACCGCCGGCGATGTGCTTGCCGTGCCGGTGGCGGCGCTGTCGGTCGGGCCCGATGGTGACTCGCGGATCGAGGTGGAACACGGCGACGGTATCGACGACGTTGAGTTCGTCAAGGTCTCCGTCGGTCTCAGCGCCGAGGGGTACGCCGAGATCTCACCCATTGGTGGTGCCAGTTTGAACGAGGGGGACCGGGTCGTGGTTTGCCGCGACAGCGGCCAACGCCGCCGCCGATCCGACTCCAGGTCAGATTCCAGTTCCGACACCGAGACAACTGAAGGATGACCGCACTCGACGCGACCTCGCTGCAGATGCCGGCGTCGCTGCCGGATCGAATCGTGCATCCGGTGGTGACGCTCGAAGGGGTGTGGCGCGTGTTCGACACCGATCCGCCGGTCGAAGCGCTGCGCGACGTCAACCTCGTGGTGCAGTCAGGCGAGCACCTCGCCATCGTGGGGCCGAGTGGATCGGGAAAGTCCACGTTGCTGAACGTGCTTGGCCTGCTCGACCGCCCGAGTGAGGGCCGCTACCTCCTCGATGGCATCGACACCGCCGTGCTCAGCGACAACGGTCGTGCCGCCGAACGAGGCCGGCGGATCGGGTTCGTGTTTCAGAGCTTCCATCTCCTTACCTACCGGACGGTGGAGGAGAACGTGATGCTCAGCGAGCTGTACCTCGGCACGTCGCGCAAGGACCGCCGCCGCCGCGCCGTTGAAGCGCTCGAGCGGGTCGGACTCGGTCACCGGCTGGGTTTCGAGCCCGGCAGGTTGTCGGGCGGCGAACGCCAGCGGGCCGCCATCGCCAGGGCATTGCTCGGCGAGCCCAGCCTGCTGCTGTGCGACGAACCAACCGGCAACCTCGATTCGCGCAACACCGAATCGGTGCTCGACCTGTTCGACGACCTCCGCCAGCAGGGCCTTACCGTGCTGGTCATCACCCACGACAACGATGTCGCCCAACGCGCCCAGCGACGCGTCCGGATGGTGGACGGCGAGCTCACCGAGGTGACCGAACTCGCGAACTCAGCCGAGTTCACCCCGCGGCGGGCAGGTTCGGCGGACCCGCCGCCAAATCCGGACGATCCGGAGACCGATGGCCCGGCGGTGTCGACGTGACGGGCGTGTCATGAGGGGTCTGCGGCGGCGTCGAGTGGTGGAGGTTGATGGTCAGGCCGTGCGGATCGGGCGCCCGCGCTTGCGCGCGCTTGACCTCGTGGATGAAACGCTTGCGGGGGTGTTCGCCCGTCCGGCGCGCGCCGCGCTGACCACGCTCGGCACCGTGCTCGGCATCGCTTCGCTCGTGGCCACGCTGGGCATCTCGCGCACGGCCGGCAACCAGATCGTCGGTCGCTTCGATGAGCTCGCCGCCACGCAGGTCACCGTGCGCGCCAGGACCAGCGGTTCGTCGTCAAGCTCGACACGCCGGCAGGCGACGCCGCTGCCGTGGGCCGTTGAGTCGCGCCTCGACCGGCTCAATGGCGTGGTGGCATCGGGGGCAATGGCCGAGGTCGCTAACCCCGGTGCCGTCCGCACGGTTCCGTTGCGCGATCCGGAGTCGGTCAACGAGCAACTTGTCCCGGTGTACGCCACGTCGGTCGGTCTGCTCGACGCGGTGCGCGGCGAGGTGGCGGTCGGCCGCTGGTTCGACCAGGGCCACGTCGACCGGGTCGACCGGGTCGCGGTGATCGGCATCGACGTCGCCGACGAGTTCGGCATTGACCGCCTCGACAGCCAGCCGGGCATCTACATCGGTGAGCACCTGTTCACCGTGATCGGGATCATCGACGCGGCGCAGCGCGATCAGGGTTTGCTCGGCAGCATCATGGTTCCGTCGTCGGTCGCGGCCGAGCGGTTCGGGACCACCCGTCCCGATCGGGTCGTCATCGAGACAGACATCGGCGCCACCGGGGTCGTCGCCGAGCAGGCCGCGATCGCGCTCAGCCCCAATGCGCCCGAGTCGTTGAACGTCACCGCGCCCCGAGACCCCGAACGAACCAAGGGTGCAGTTCAAGACGACGTGAACCAGTTGTTCTTGCTCCTCGGGCTGATCTCGCTGATCGTCGGGGCGATCGGCATTGCCAACGTGACGTTGGTGACGGTGATGGAACGAACCGGCGAGATCGGGCTGCGCCGCGCCCTCGGGGCCTCACGTCGCCATATCGGCTTGCAGTTCCTGGCCGAGTCGATGGCGATGGGGTTGGTCGGTGGCATCATCGGTGCGAGCGCCGGGATCATGACGGTGGTCATCGTGTCGGGCAACCGTGAGTGGACGCCGGTGCTTGATCTCTGGCTTCCGCTCGCTGCACCGCTTGCGGGTGCTGCGGTGGGGCTGATCGCCGGTCTGTACCCATCGATCCGGGCTGCCCGGATGGAACCTGTCGACGCACTTCGCGCCGGCACCTGATCACGGCGCGATGGCCCGAGGGGCAAGATCGCGCCCAGCGGTCTCAACGACGTGCGGATCAGTGCGGGTATGAGTTCGGGCCGAGTTCCGACAGAGTTCGGGACTCTTGGCCCTACCAGCGCTGCGGTCGTCGTCCGATGATGATGTCATGACCAAGAAAATCTCTGTCGGATACGACGGCACGCAACACTCGGCCGAGGCCGTGGAATGGGCCGCTGAAGAGGCCGCTTCACGCGGTGCCGTCTTGCGCATCGTGTGTTGTTACAGCATCCCGGTGGCCGGTGCCGGCGGATATGGCTGGTCGGCGTCGAACGTCTTCGATCTGCTGTTGGAAGTCGCCGAGCAGAACGCCGTGCGAATCAGCGGTGTCATCGCTGGCGCTCACCGCGGGCTCAGGGTTGAAACGACCGTGTCGCCGGGGCCCGCCGACCTGACCCTCACTGACGGGATGGAACCCGACGACCTCATCGTCGTCGGGGCGGGGCGACATGACGGCGTAGCAGGCTTCTGGCTCGGCAGTACGGCGAGACGCCTGGTGCGTCACAGTCCCTGCCCAGTGGTGGTGGTTCGTGGCGCGGCGAGTCGGGGCCGACCCGACCGCGTGGTCGTCGGCATCGATGGATCGTCGGCATCGGACGCGGCGTTGGACTGGGCTGGCGACGAGGCCGACCGTCATCAGGTCGAGCTGGTTGTCGTGCATGCGTGGTCGTACCCGTACTCACCGGTCAATGCAGGTCCGTCGCAGGCGCATGACCTGCTGCAGGTAGACGCTGCTTGCGTTCTTGACCGCGCTGTCGAACATGCTCGCGACCGGGTTGGTGTGGAGGTGTCCGGTTGCCTGATCGAGGATGGCTCGGCGACAGCGTTGCTGAACGCGGTGCGAGACGGCGATCTCGTGGTCCTCGGGTCCCGAGGGCACGGAGCGATCGTCGCCGGACTCCTGGGCTCCACCGTGAACGCGGTTCTCGATCGGGCTCAGACCCCTGTCGTGGTCGTTCGCGGCACGAGCTGACAGGCGACGTCGACGAACCGCTCGGCTCGCTGACCTGACGGTTGCGCCTGACGGTGCGCCGCACTCGGTCCGGATGCGGTGCTGTGGCAAGATCTCATTGATGTCGCTTCGAATCTTTCTTGTCGATGACCACGAAGTCGTCCGCCGTGGTGTGCGCGACCTGCTTGACGCAGAGGACGATTTCGAAGTTGTCGGCGAGGCAGGAACGGTTGCAGAGGCGCTCGCTCGCATTCACGCCGTCTCGCCTGACGTCGCGGTCTTGGATGTTCGCCTCCCCGATGGCAGTGGCGTGGAGCTGTGCCGGGAGCTGCGTTCCAGCCATCCCGGTATTGCCTGTTTGATGCTCACCTCATTCGACGACGACGAGGCACTGTTCGAGGCGATCGTTGCCGGTGCAGCTGGCTATGTCTTGAAGCAGGTCAAGGGCAACGACATCGTCGACGCGATCCGCAAGGTCGGAGCCGGCGCATCGTTGCTCGACCCGGCATTGACCACCAGGGTGATGGACCGCTTGCGGGTCGGCGCGTACGAGGATCCCCGGTTGGCTGGGTTGAGCCCGCAGGAACGCAAGATCCTCGAACTGCTTGCCGACGGAAAATCCAACCGGCAGATCGCGGCCGAGATGTTCCTTGCCGAAAAGACGGTGAAGAACTATGTCAGCAACTTGCTGTCCAAGATGGGGATGAGCCGCCGCACCGAAGCTGCTGTGTACGCGGTTCGACAAGCCGAACGGCACAACCGACGATTCTGACCGCGATGCCAACGGCCGAAAGTAGGGGGCGGCCGCGGCCAAAGTAGGTGGCGGCGAAAG
>JANOKQ010000452.1:0-1897 GCA_031419375.1 Acidimicrobiaceae bacterium | reverse complement strand
CGCCCCGGTGGTGAAGGCGTTGCGTGATGCCGATCTGCTGCGAATGTGCGTGCCCGTCGCGTACGGCGGTCCCGAGGTCGATCCGTTGACGATGGTGCAGGCGATCGAGACGATCTCGGCCGCTGATGGTGCCGCGGGATGGTGCACGATGATCGCCAGCACCACGTCGTCGCTGAGTGCGTTTCTGCCACCCGAGACGGCCAAGGCGATGTTCGCCAATCGCCGCAACGTCAGCGGTGGCGTGTTCGCCCCCAACGGCACGGCCTGCGCGGTCGACGGCGGGTGGAGGGTGTCGGGCGCGTGGAACTGGGGCAGCGGCACGCAGCACTGTCAGTACATCGTCGGCGGCACGCGTCTCGACGACGATTTCCGGTTGATGTTCTTCGATGCCTCCGATGTGCGCATTCACGACACCTGGCACACCAGCGGGCTGCGCGGCACCGGCTCGAACGAGTTCAGCGTGACCGAGGTATTCGTGCCCGCCGAGCGGACGATGAGCGCCCGTGGGGCCCGCCCCACCGTCGAGACGCCACTCGCGTCGTTCCCGACGTTCACCCTGCTGGCCGTCGGGGTCGCCGCGGTTGCGCTCGGTCTGGCCCGGCGGGCCATCGACGAGTTCACCGATCTGGCCGTCGACAAGCGGCCCCAGTTCAGCCAGCGCACCATCGCCCAGGCGGGGACAAATCAAACCGACCTCGCCCGCGCCGAGGCACGCGTCCGTGCGGCGAGGGCGTTCCTGCTCGGCGAGGTCGCCGATGCGTGGGAGGGTGCCCTGAACGGCGACGGGGTCGAGCTCGATTCCCGCGTGCGCATCCGCCTCGCCGGTGCTCACGCGGTCGAGTCGTCGATCGCAGCGGTCGATTCGGTCTATACGATGGCCGGGGGTACGGCGATCTTCGACACCAGTCAGCTGCAGCGCTGCCTGCGCGACATCCACGTTGTGTCGCAGCACATCATGGTGTCGCCACGCCTGTACGAAACCCTCGGCAAACACCTCTTCGGCGCCGAGATCGACTCGTCCACCATCTGACACAGGCATCTGACTCCGGTGTGGCTGAACCGCGCGCGCGAGCGGGAAGCGTGCATGCATGCGATCATTGATCGATGCCGGCCAGTGCGCACGAGTGGTTTCCGCCTCCTGGATCGTGGTCGTCGTCAGCTGGCAACCGTCGGAGCATGTTGGGCAATCGGAGCCGTGACACCCGCCCGGAGCTTGCCATTCGTCGCCTCCTGCACAAATCTGGTCTGCGCTATCGCGTCGCCTCCCGGCCTCTGGCTGCGCTGCGGCGGACAGCGGATGTGGTGTTCACCCGCGCAAAGGTTGCGGTGTTCATCGACGGCTGCTTCTGGCACGGATGCGAACAGCACTCGAAGCCGCCGGGGACCAACAGTGACTACTGGTCGCCGAAGATCGAAGGAAACAGACGGCGCGACGCCGACACCGACGAACAACTCCGAGCCGCCGGTTGGACAGTGATCCGGGTCTGGGAGCACGACAACCCCGTCGAGGTGGCGGCGCAGATCACTGCCGCCGTGAGGCGTTGACCACGACGTATCACGGGATCTCCGCGTCGAGATCGCGCTTGGCCGGGGCCGGCACGGTTGGCGCAGGCATCGTCGGCGACTCATCCGGAGCGCACAGCCTCCACCAGCGCCCGTCGATCTCGGCACCGCCCTCGCTGGGACCGGACGTCTGGACGACGCGTGCCGCCATCGTCTCGCCATCGCGGATGCCGGGCAGGCCCAGCGAAATCGCGATGTGGCGGTGCGCTGAGTACTGGCCGAGCACTACGTAGCCCTCCTGTTGGAGGGTGGTCCGCGAACCTCCGTTGGCGCGAACGCGTTTCATGAAATCCTTCTGGTTCGTGACCGTGGCAACGACACCGCCCGGAATCGG
>JANOKQ010000451.1:0-5699 GCA_031419375.1 Acidimicrobiaceae bacterium | reverse complement strand
TCGACGCCGCGCTCGTGGCGTCGGTTCGGGCCGGCGACCGGTATCTCGACGAGATCGCGTCGCACCTCATCGTCGCCGGCGGCAAGCGCCTGCGTCCCGTGCTGGCCGTCGTCGCCGCTCGTGTCGGCATGGGCGTGGCGTCGGACGACGTCGTTCTCGGTGGGATCGCCTGCGAGCTCGTGCAGACCGGCTCGCTCTACCACGACGACGTGATGGACGAGGCGCCCACCCGACGCGGCGTCGAAACCGTGAACGCAAAATGGGGCAACCTGCAAGCCATCCTCGCCGGAGACTTCTTGCTGGCACGCGCCTCCGAGATCGCCGCCTCACTCGGCACCGAGGTGGCCGCGTTGTTGGCACGAACCATCGGACGACTGTGCGAGGGCCAGATCGAAGAATTGCGGCACACGTACAACGCGGCGCGCCCCGAATCGTCCTACCTCGCCTCGATCGCCGGGAAGACCGCGTCGTTGTTCGCTACCTCGGCGCGCATCGGGGCGATCGTGGCCGGGGCCGACCGGCCGGTGATCGATGCGCTCACCAGCTACGGCGAGGCGTTCGGGATGGTGTTCCAGATCGTCGACGACCTGCTCGACGTGACGGCCACCGAGGGCCAGCTCGGCAAGCCGGCCGGACACGACATGGTCGAAGGCGTGTATACGTTGCCGGTGCTGCGGACGTTGCAGACGGGGGGCATCGCCGCAGCATCGCTGCTCGACATCCTCGGTAAGCCGCTCGAACCGAGCGAACGCGAGAAGGCACTCGAGATCGTGCGTGCCCACGGTGGCGTCGATTCTGCGCTGGCCACCGCCCGCATCTGGGCCGATCGCGCCGTCGAGGCGTGCGCTCCGCTGGCGGATACGCCGGCCTCGGCAGCGCTGCGCGAAGGTCCCGAAATGGTCCTCGCGTCACTCAACGGCTGACGCGCATCTAGCGCGCCCGACCGGCCCAACGGTTACGCGTCGGGGGCCACCTTGGCCAATGCTGATGCCGCGCGCACCGCTACTTCGGCGGGGCCGTGTGCGTTCGGTCGCAGCGACGCGGTCATCACCCGCAGGGCGGTGTCGGCGATGGTGGACGAGCGCACGGCCGCTGCCGAGAACTGACGCATCACCGTCGGCCTCCCCAACGCGCGGCACCACAAGCGGCCGAGCTTGTGATCTGCGGCGCCGGCTTGTTCGAGCAGACGCGGGTAGCGCTGCAGCGCTGTCGGTCCGGCTCCGTCGAGCGCCTCGTGGACGACGTCGGCGGCCATCCGCCCCGATTCGTACGCGGCGTCGATCCCGGTCCCGAGGAACGGGCTGACCGTTGCCGCAGCGTCGCCCACCACCACGAAAGTCGGACCGGCGGTCGGCTTGATCGATCCGCCCATCGGCACCCGGCTGACCCGCATCACCCCAGCCGGATCGTCGTGCTCCAGTCCCCACCGGGGGGCGAGATCGTCGACCAGGGAGTCGAGCAGGTGAGCGATGTTGATGCCCTTGAAGTCCCGTGCGGTGCTGAGCATCACGACGCCGATGTTGACGGTGCCATCGCCAACGGGTACGACCCATCCGAACCCGGGAAGTGCATGATCACTCCGATCAGTGAGGTCGAGGCAGACCTCCATCCGGTGGTCGTCGTGGCGCGGTGAACGCCAGTACGAACGGATCGCTTCGGCAACGGGCCAGTCGCGGGTGCGGAACGTGCCGAGCGAGCGGCCGAACGAGCTGTTCGCCCCGTCGGCCACCACCACGTACTCGGCGCGGACCGTGCAGGTCGCACCGTCGGGTGTTCGCAGAACGGCACCGCGAACGAACCCGCGCTCGACGATCGGCTCCACCGCCTCGTAGCCCGACAGCAGGTGCGCGCCCGCTTCGTCGGCCCTGGCGAGCACCAACTCGTCGAGGTTGCGGCGGCGGGCGACGAGGGCAGCCGAGGGCAGATCCGGGTGGCTTGGCCAGTTGAGCAGTCGCTCGCGTTCATGGTTGCGCAGGCGGATCGACTCGATGCGGTGGCCGAGTTCGGCGGCTGGTTTGGCGAGGCCCATGTCGGTCAGTTGGCGAACTGCCCGGGGAGTGATCAGATCGCCGCAGCCCTTGGAGCGGGGGAAGGCGCGTCGCTCGGCGACGGTGACGTGATGGCCGGCCGACGCCAACCAGTAGGCGGCCGCGGCACCTGCGGGTCCGCCACCAACCACCAGCACGTCGGTCCCCGTGCCTTGGCCGGTCGACGACGTCATGGCGCAGCTCTCATCGCCACGGCCTGCGTACCGACGGCTCGCCGACCAGCACTCCGGCGGGCGACATGGCCACGTTCAGCTCAGGGGGCTTCGGCGAGTGGCGGGCTGCCCGGAGCCGGCTCGGTGCCGACCTCGAGCGTGTCGGCCAATTCTTCGGCGATGTTGGTGAAGGTGAGCTCGCCTTCTTCCAGACCCAAGAACGCGGGCGCCTCGGGGCTGCACCACTTCTCGTACTCCTCCAACGATGAACCGGTGGGATCGGCCCCGCCAAGGGTGTAACGCTCGTGGCACACCACGGCCAAGATCTCCGCCTCGGTCAGCTCATCGCGTTGACCCGGCATCAGCCCGCGACCCTGGGTGAGGTGCGGGCCGCCCTCGCGTTCGGGGTTGCCGTAGCCCTCGATACCCGCATTTGCGTATGCGAGGGTGCCGTTGTAGACGAAGCGGAGCTGGTCTTCGATGTGCGGGAACGTTTTCAGCACCTCGCCGCCAGCGAACTGATAACCGAGGCCCCCTTGGCCTTCGGCGCCGTGGCAGCTCGAACAGCCGCCGGCGGTGTAGATCTCCGCTCCCTCGCCCAGTGGCCCGTGGACTGCTTGCTCTCGTGGCGTGAGGCTGCGGGCGTACATGAACACCCACAGCGGCAAGATGCTGAGGGTGGCCATCGCCCAGAACGGAATCTTCGGGCGGGCCTTGGCCGCGGCCACATACGGTGGGTCGGGCTTGGGCGGCGGTGGCGCTGCGGGGGCCTTCTTCGCCGGAGCAGCGGCTTTGGCTGCTGGCGCGACGCCCGCGCCGGGCGCTGTCGCGGCGTCGGCGGCCGGAGCAGCGGCATCGGCGGGCGGCTCCGCGCCATCAGCCTTGGCCTTAGCGGCCTGGCTCCGCTTGAGGAGGTGCGCGGGGATTTCGGTCACGGCAGTGCACGATAGACGGCGACGGCATGAAATCTCCGAATCTGGCAGAGCACGAACGCACAACCCGTCGCCATCGTGGGAGTTGGGTGGTAGACCGGTACCCAATACTCACTCTTCGCCGCGTGTTCACCCAGCGACAACAGGTTCACTGGTGCGAACTGGTGTCACCTCGCGCTGTGGTGACTAATGTTCGTGCAGGAATTCACGAGGCCTTACCGGAACAAGGAGCAACGCCAGCGTGCAGCTTGCAATCGATGTGTCGACGTGGCCAGGGGTGAACCAGGCGCTGATTTTTTCGTTCCTGCTGTCCACCGGCCTCGCGCTGTTGGCGATCCCCTACGGCAAGCGTCGACCCATTGGCACGCCATTCACCTGGGGTGAGGCGATGCTGGCCGCCACGTTCGCGTTCGGTGTGATGTTCATCGCGTTCGGTGTCGTGCCGCACCAGTGGATCGACCACGCCGACAAGGACCTCGGCTGGAACAAGGCCAAGATCATCTACGGCCCCTTCGATCTGTTGAAGCCGAAGGCGTTTGGTGGCAACTTCCCGTTCACGATGCAGTACGAAGCGGTCCGCGACACGGTCGTGGTGCTCATCCACGTGTGGTACTTCGGCTTGCTGATCTTCCTGTGGAACCACTGGCAAAAGCGCGGTCGGACCAAGTCGACCGAGGTGGCCACGTCCACCTACGGCCGCCCGCTGGTGAAGAAGGCCTGACCGATGGCACGGACCGACGCCAACCCGCCGATGATGCCGTACACCGACGCGTACCAACTCGTCGAGGTCGATGCCGACTACCTGTCGAAAGCTGTCAAGCCCAAGCAGTTCATCCACATCGACCAGACCGAATGCATCATGTGCGAAGGCTGCGTCGACATCTGCCCGTGGAAATGCATCCACATGGTGAACCCGTCGGCAATCGTCGAGGCCACCGGCACCGAACTCCCCGGCACCGACCCCAGCGACGAGGTGCTGTTCATCATCGACGACGACATCTGCACGCGTTGTGCGCTGTGCGTCGATCGGTGTCCGACCGGCGTCATCATTCTCGGCAAGGTCGGTGCACCGGCCTCGGCCGGTGACGCCCACATCCGTACCAACAACCACGGCTACGCCTACGGCATGCGGCTGTAGAGGAACGAACGAGGAACACCCCCAGATGGCCAAGATCATCGATGAGACCCCTCGCCCGACGGTGAAGGACCGCGCCACCAAGGCGGTCAACGACGTGCAGGGCAGCCAGGTGTGGAACAGCATCTTCCGTCCCGGTTCGATCTTCCGCAAGGGCTACACCGATAGCCCGCGCAACCGCAGCTACGTGGTGATGAACTCGGTGCTGTACCACCTCCACCCGGTCAAGGTGAAGCGCCACGCGGTGAAGGTCAGCTACACGCTGTGCCTTGGCGGGCTGAGTTTCTTCCTGTTCATCCTGCTCACGGTGACAGGCATCTTCTTGATGTTCTTCTACCGGCCGGAGGCAACCCAGGCCTGGACCGACATCTCGAATCTGCAGACGTCGGTGACGTTCGGGTTACTGGTACGAAACATGCACCGCTGGGGCGCGCACCTGATGGTGCTCACCGTGTTCTTGCACATGGCCCGAGTGTTCTATCACGGTGCCTACAAGGCCCCGCGCGAGTTCAACTGGGTGATCGGCATCGTGTTGTTGATGTTGACGTTGCTGCTCAGTTTCACCGGGTACCTGCTGCCGTGGGACCAGTTGGCGCTGTGGGCAGTGGCCGTGGGCACGAACATGATGGGCTACACCCCGGTGTTCGGGAGCGAAGTCCGCTTCGTGCTGCTCGGTGGCCGCGAAATCGGTGCCGAGACCCTGTTGCGATGGTACGTGTTGCATGTGTTGTTACTGCCGTTCGTGATCGTCATCTTCATGGCGATCCACTTCTGGCGAGTCCGTAAAGACGGCGGGATCTCGGGTCCGCTGTGATCTCCGTTGTCATGATTGATTCACTGCGAGAACTGCGAGGGAGGGTTCGATGACCGAAATCCCCGAACACCTGTTGAAGCGGGCCAAAGCTGCGCGCGAGGCCTCGGCAGCCCCCGAACCCGCCGCGCCTGCCGAGGCACCCACCGAAGCTGCCAGCGACCCGCGCATCCCGGCGCATCTGCTGGAACGCAGCAAGGCCGCCAAGGCCAACGCCGGCGGCGATTCATCAGGCGGTGCCGTTGCTGTGCAGGAAAAGGTGGCCAGCGTCGTCACCGCCGCGCCGACAACAGCCGGCATCCCCGTCGGTGCCGGGCCGGGTGGCAACACCCAGCGCTTACTCACCGTGGTGAAGAGCGGGTCGATCCAAGAGGTGAAGGCCACTCCGATTGACAAGGTCCACACCTGGCCGCACCTGCTCGCCGCAGAGTTCGTCGCTGCGTTGGCCTGCACGGCATTCACCCTCGTGTTCTCGGTGTTCGTCAACGCACCGCTGCTGCAGTTGGCCAACGTCAACCAGACGCCGAACCCGTCGAAAGCACCGTGGTACTTCCTTGGCCTGCAGGAACTGCTGACGATGTTCCACCCGATGGTCGCCGGCGTGACCATCCCCGGTGTGGG
>JANOKQ010000450.1:0-4013 GCA_031419375.1 Acidimicrobiaceae bacterium | reverse complement strand
TCGATGCCGTGTCGTCGGCGAAGATCGTCACGTTGCCGGTGGTACCGCCACCGCCGGTCGTCGCCAGGGTCAGCGTCACGTCGTTGGTGAGCCGTCCGACGAGCAGCGCCAGGTCTTTCACCGCGCTGATGCGCGGATGGGTGATCTTGGCGTCGTTGGTCAGGCCGAGTTCGAGCACCGCAGGGTCGTCGATGGCGGCCTTGAATCCCACTTCGGCGATCAACGGATCCTTGATGCGAATCACGAGCGACGTGCCCGCCTTGTCGACCAGGAGTTCCTGCGTCAGATCGACCACCGCAGCGTTGTCGACACGCTTGGCGGTCAACAGCGCCGCATTGATGACGGTCACGAGATTGACGAGCGTGTTCGCACCGGTCGCCGCCATCGGCACGGTCACCAGGTGCTCGACGCCGCCCAGGGTCACGATGAACTTGGCATCGCCGCCCAGGAGCTGGAAAGAGTCGAGGGCATCGCCCACCAGCGGACCGGTCGAAGCCTGCGCGGTAGAGAACCCGAGATCCTTGACGGCAGGGTTTGCCTGCGCTGCGATGAGCATGAAACCAGCAAGCGCCTGGTCCAGTGCCTTCAGGACGATCCGGTTGCCGTCGGCGACGGCTCCGATCTTGCCGGCCAAGGCCGGAAGTCCGGCGATCGCGGCATTGATATTGGCCATCAAGTCGACGATCGAGGGGTTGGTCAGGCGGATGCGGTCGTAGAAGGCTTCGGTGTGCGGGACGTCGGGGTTGTCGTCGGCGGGGTCGCCGCCGTTGGTGCTGCCCGAGTTGTCGGCCCATGTCATGTGGATCGTGTTGTTGAAGAACGCCAGCCCGGTGTAGTCGCCCAGGTTGAAGCTGCCCGCCAGCGCCGCGTTGGACGTGCCCTCGCTGACCTGCATGTTGCGCGCCCAGGTCTGGCCGCCGTCGGTGCTGAACGACGCGAAATACTGCAGCTCGTCGTTCGGCGTGGCGTTCAGGTCGCCGCTGGGCGTGGGCACGCCGTCGTCGTTGCGTGCGTCGTACCAGGACACCGCGATGTGGCCGCTCGTCTGGTCGACGTCGAGCCAGGCATAGAGCTGGCTGTTTTGTGTCGTGTCGTCGAAGTTGATCCGCTTGGGTGCGATGCCCAGGTCATCGAGCGGATTGGCGCCGAGCGCGGTCCAGGCCGTGCCGCGGTCGTCGGAGGCGATCACGAACACGTCGGTGTTGTCGTGCTGCGTCGCGCGGTTGTCGTCGAGGTCGCCCTGGTCGATGAAGGCGAGATAGACGCGGCCGGCGTTGGTGCCGGCGGCGCGGCGATCGACGGCCATCGAGAGCCCCATCAGCACCGGGCGGTTGGGGTAGGCCGGCAAGTCGTAGCGGTCGATCGGGCCCGCTGAGTCGACGCGATGGTTCACGCTGCTGGTGTAGACCAGCCGGTCGAGCGTCAGCGTGACGCGGCGGTTGGCCTCGAGCTCGACGCCGTTGGCGGTGGGCACCGCGAGTTCGGTCTCGCCCAGGCCCACGCTCAGAAAGCGGTCGCCGGCGAGGGTGTGCGGCGAGCCGGCCGCGGCGCCGGTCAGGTAGTCCAACACGGCCTTGGCGCGGCGGTCGGACAACTGCTGGTTGCCGCTCGTGGCGTTGCCCGCATCGCCGGCTGTGTCGGTGTGGCCCTGTATCGTGACCACCAGCGTCGGGTCGGCCGCCAGCCGCGCCGCGAAGGCGTCGAGCACGGCCTTGTCGGCGGCGTCGAGCGCGAACGAGTCGGTGGCGAAATAGACGCTCGTCGCCGCCATGCCGCCGCTGCGGGCCGGCAGCGTGAACTGGGCGATGTGGGTGCCCCAGTTGTGAGGATCGACCAGGCTCGAGGCCACCTCGTTGGCAGCCCAGAAGCTGCCGGTTTCCGGGTCCACCGCGATGCCGCTGTAGTCGCCGCCCTTGGTGCCGTTGTAAGTTGCGGTGCCGGCCTGAACCAGCACCGGCATGCGCATCACGCCATTCGCATCGCCGGCCTTCTGCCCGGTCACGTACATCGAGACAAACTCGGTCGCCGACGACTGCATGAAGGTCAGCCCGATGTCGCCGTTGGGTGCGATCTCGATCGACGGGAAGTAGGTGTGCGCGCCGCGTGCCGGGTCGATCTGGCCTTGCTGCACCAAGGTCGGCGTCGCGGCGCCGAGGTTGAACTCGTACCAGCGCACCGAGGTCTCGTCGGTGCCGGCGACATTGTCGAAGTCCAGGCCGACAGAATGCGCGGCCACCAGCCGATTGCCGCGCTGCGCGACGCTGAGCATCTTGAACTGCCCGGCGTCGAAAGTGCCGCCGCCGGGCTGCGCCCCGGCGATCGGCGCCGCGTAGTCGTCGACGTCGATGTCGAAGTTCGTGAACACCGCCGTGCCGAGCACGTTGGTCATGCGAACCAGGCGCACATGCGTGCCGGCATCCAGTTTCTCGACGAACCACAACGGGCCGCCCGCCGCAGCGTCGTGGGTCACCGCCGGGATCAGCGTCACGTCGTTGGGGCGCTGCACGACCTGCCTCGTGAAGGTCGAGACGTTGGCGTCCTGAATCGTCGCCTTGTCGACTATCAGCAGGTCGGCGCGCTTGAAACCGGTGCCGCCGGCCTTGTCGAACATGTTGAAGGTGATCGCGTGCGCGTCGGCGTTCCAGCCCAGGCGCGGGAAGTCGGTGAACAGCGCCGCATCGAGCGTCAGCCGGTGCATCTCGGTGAACGGGTTGCCGTCGCCGTCGGCACCGTCGCGCGTCGGGTCATCGGTATCGGACACCGCGTACAGCACGGTGTTGCCGGCGCCACCGACGCCGTTGTCGAGCGCGACCACGACGAAGCGGTCGATCTGCTCGTCGTAGGTCACCCCGGGGTCGAAGACGCCGGTGAAGGCCGGTGTCGCAAGGCTCGAGAAGAACGCGGCGAGCGTTTTCTGCTCGACCTTCTTGCCCGTGTCTTTGTCGTAGATCGCGATCGAGTTGTTGACGACCTCAACCACATGTCCGGGCCCTGCCGCCACATGCGGGTCGGGTGGATCGAAGGCGAAGACGGTGCTGTCGAGGCCGGCAAACGACGACAGCAGCGTCGGCGATGACGGCGCCGCGCCCACGTCCCATGTCAGCCCGCCGTCGTACGAGACGTCAAACATGATCTTGCCGACGCCGGGGGTGGCGGTGTTCTCCCAGACGACGTAGATCTCGCCATTCGGGCCGATGGCCGGGATCGAGTCGATCGAGGTGCCGAACGGCGGCGCATCGGTGCCGTTGCCGCCTTCGACGTTGCTGACCAGCACCGGCGAAGTCCACGCCAGGCCGTCGAGCGAGGTCGCGGCGTAGATCAGGTTGCGCTCCTGCCACGCGACGACGAAGCGGTCTTGCGCCGACCCCTTGGCGACCGGGCCGACCGCCAGGTACTCCTTGTCGTCGTGCGCGATGTCGGCATCGACCGCTGTGATCGCCGAGGCGGTCCAGCTCAGGCCCTTGTCGGTCGAGACCGCGGCGCCGAGGATGTGCTCGGGGTCGCCGGGATCATGGTCGTGATCGTTGTCGGCGCCGAAGCCGGTGTCGATCAGGTGCGCGTACACGGCCCGCCCACTGCGGTCGAACACGATCGTCGGGTCGCCGTTGGCGCCGACGGCTCCGGCCGGATTCGGAATCACGACCTTGATCCAGCTCTGACCGCCGTTGGTGGTGACCCACACGCTGTCGCGCGAGATCACCGTGCTGAAGATGCCGGTGACCGGCCGGTCCTCGTCGATCGCCGCGACGATGATGTTGTTCGGATCGGTCGGGTTGACCGCGATCGCGACTTCCGAGTGGTCGCCGGTCTGCCGCGTCACGTTGATGTCGGGCCCGTCCGAGCCGCTGAACTTGGGCACCGTCACGGTGACGGTCGGGTTGAAGGTGATGGTGAAGGTTGCATCGCCCGACAGCGGCTCGACGGCTGTGGCCGCGGCCTGCGGCGCGGTCAGCGCCGGCTCGGTCTTGATGTCGATGCCGTCGTCGTCGTTGAGACTCTCCAACGGGGTCGAG
>JANOKQ010000449.1:0-3269 GCA_031419375.1 Acidimicrobiaceae bacterium | reverse complement strand
GTCGCGGTTTTCGCCGAGGTTGTGAACTCGATGCGGACCCGGTCGAAGGTGCGGTCGTTCAAGCGGGCGTCGGTGATCACTTGGAAGACCTGCGGTCGTTGGTGTGCTGCGCCGTGGACCTCGGCGGCGGAGAGGTATCCGACGTAGTAGCAGTGATTTTCTCCCAGCTCAGCCCCTGTTGTTGAGTGACCGTTGTTGACCTGTGTGACATGCCCTTTTCACGCCCCGTCCGCCCTTTTTCCGTCCTTGATGGCGTGCGTTGAATGGGGTTTGTCCACGGGTCATGACACACCAGTTTCGACCGGTGTGAGCGGCTGGTAGCTCACGCCGATGGGAGGGCCGGGCGGGTAGTCGTATGACTCATCCGGCTCGAAAAAGTCGCCGGGGGCGAGGTTGGCGACGAGGACGGCTCGCATCTCCTCGGGTGAACGTCCGCGTTCACCGTGAACACAACCGAGGAGATCGAACATGAAACACATCCGTCGAACGTCGAGCGCGCTGTTCGGTGCAGGCCTGCTGGTCCTTGCCGCCCGCGGCTCCGACTCGAACTCATCCGCCGCCGGCGATCAACGATCACGCCGAGGTACACGTCAACGAAGTCGAGTTCTCGTTCACCTACGCCCCGATGTCGCCGTTGCCCGAGATCGGCGATGCTGCGTCGACCGGAACACCGAGCATCAAGATCGTCTCGCCGAAGCCTGGTGACGTGGTGAAGGGGGACTTCGACGTTGTCGTCGAGGTCACGAGCTACGACCTGAACTGCGATCTGTACGGCAAGCCGAGGCTGTTCGGGATCGGGCACTACCACGTCAACCTCGACTCGACCACCGGCCCGATGATGGGCATGGGGACGATGTTGGGCATGGGCTGCACGACCACGTTCACCGCATCAACCGAAGGTCTTGCGACCGGCGAAACCCACACAGTCATCGCGTTGCTCGCCGACAACGGTCACGCACCGCGTGCGCACCCGACCCGAACGACGCACCGGGCGCAGTTGCCAGCTCGATTGCCGCGGCGGCCGCCTCCGCGTCGAGCGGCACCTGCACGCCGGTAGAGGGCTACACAGCCCCGATCACCGACAAAGGGTTCGCTGTCGCCGACGGCGCCGAGATGACTGTGAACGCTGCCGACTTCTACTTCCAGCCGACTTGCGTTCAGGCCGCCAGTGGCGACACCCTCACCCCGAGAGTGACGAATACCGGAGCCATCCTCCACAACGTCACCATCGCCGACCAGGGCATCGACATCGACGTCGCGGTCGGCGAGACGATCGAGGTGCCGGTCACCATCGGCGACGGACCACTTGTGTACATCTGCAAGTTCCACCGAACCCTCCGGCATGGTCGGGGCAGTGCTACCGGCCGGGGGCTGAGATGCGCCCGCCGCATGACACCGTGAACGCGCCCATTCGGACCGGGTGGAACGCGTCGTCTCGAAGCGACCTCGGAGCCGGGAATGCGGCGACGCCTGCTGCGGGTTTCTTGCCCATGACGAGCCTCGCCGGTACTCCCGTTTCACGTTCCGCGTTCCTTGCGGCGGCCGCTGGGCTCGTGCTCGCGGCCTGCGGCAGCGGCAGTGACTCCGCCGCCGGTCCCCCGGCCACTGATGTCGCCTCATCCGGCGCTCTCCCCGCGTCGCCCTCATCGGCACCGGTGACGACCGCGCAGTCTGTCGGACCTGGTGCGGCGTCGGTGGTTCCGGCCGCACTGATCGGCGCAACGACTATCAACGGTGACCCGTTCGACGCAAACATGCTGGCTGGCCGCCCGACGGTGGCATGGTTCTGGGCGCCGTGGTGCGTCATTTGCCGTGGCGAGGCACCAGACGTCGCGGACATCGCAGCCCGCTACGCGGGCAAGGTGAATTTCGTCGGCATCGCCGGTCGAGGTGAAGCTCCCGAGATGCGGGATTTCGTGTCCGACACGGGTACGGAGGGGATCACCCATCTCGACGACAGCAGCGGTGAGATCTGGGCGTCGTATGAGATCTACGCCCAGCCTGCGTACGCGTTCATCACCGATGACGGCCGGCTCGAGACCTATGTCGGGTCGTTGGGTGGCGACGGGCTCACCGACCTCATCGACAAACTGATCGTCGCCTGACGCCGGCTGGTTGACCAGCGGTTCGGGTTCAGGGCCCTTGCACGAGGGCTGTTGAGATGTGGGCGGTTCCTTCGAGGGTGCGATGCACGGGGTACTTGTCCGCGATGCGCAGGAGGGCGGCGCGTTGGTCGTCGTCGAGGTCACCGGCGACGACGATGTGGCGTTGGAAGTGGTCGACGAGGGGACCGGCTCCTTCTATGCAGGCGTCGCAGTCCTGGGCGTGGGTCTTGGCGTGGCTGACCTCCACCCTGACGCGGTCGAGCGGAAGTCCTTTGCGGTCGGCGTAGAGCCTGAGCGTTATCGACGTGCATGCTCCGAGCGCCGCGCCGAGGATGTCGTACGGCGATGGGCCGGCGTCGAAGCCGCCGATGTCGACCGGTTCGTCCGCGAGGAAGTGGTGATCGCCGACCACGACGTGGTTCAAGAATGTTCCCTGTCCGGTCTCGGCCACCACCACGGGTGCGCTCGCGCTCGGCGACCACCCAACCCTCGCCATCGGACTCATCCTTGACATCGTCGACCATGCCGAGCGCGAGGTCGTGTGGGACGGTGGGGAGTGAGCGTGGTGGTGTCGTTGGGCTCGGGTCGGTCGTCTCGGCGGGTGCGGTTGTCGGCGAGAGGTTCGGGTCGGTTGCCGGCGGTGTGGCCGACTCGGCTGCCGGGTGCCCGCGGAGAGTCCACAGTGTGGCTGGGATGGCCGCGATCGCTCCGGCGACGATCAGCCGCCGCCGGGTGTAGGTAGCTCGGTCAGGCCGCACTTGCTCGTCGTCGTCGGAGGAGGGCAGCCGCGGCTGCGACGGTGCTGAGGATGACGACTGCAATGAGCGCCGCGGACGCGGGGTTGTCGGGGACAATGTGATTGGTGAGCCAGCTCTGGATGCGTATCGCCCGATCGACGATCGGGTCGTCGGTGTCGCCGTTGAGGACCCTGATCTCGTACCAGCCGTAGTAGGCGACGTAGAGGCCGGCAATCACGATGAGGCCACCGGCGATCCTGTTGATCTTGGGGAGCGCGTTTCGGAATTGTTGGACGACGGTGGCTTTGGCGAGGGAGAGGGCGACAGTGAGGATGCCGATGACGATGCCCATGCCGAGTGCGTAGGCGAGGAACACTGCGCTGCCGGCGATGAAGCTGGAGGACCGGAAGGTGGTGGTGGTGATCGC
>JANOKQ010000448.1:0-3719 GCA_031419375.1 Acidimicrobiaceae bacterium | reverse complement strand
ACGATGTTGCGTTGGATCTCGTTGGCACCGCCGTAGATGGTTTCGGCTCGCGAGTTGAGGAAGGTGTGTTGAAAGCGATGGAGTTCGTAGTCGTCGCCGACCACAAGCCCGTGGGCCCCCATCATCTCGATCATCAATTCCCCGGCGTCGCGATGCCAGTTGGCCCAGTAGAGCTTGTTGATCGACGACTCGGCACCCGGATGGCCACCCTGCAAAACGGTCTGGATCATTCGATCGTTGTTCAGCTGCATGATCCGTAAGCCACCCCAGGCGCGAGCAAGCTTTTGGCGGACGATCGGGTCGCAATGCAACCCGCGTGCTGTTGCGTATGCGGTGAGCTGGTGAATTTCGCGTTCGAACGCCGCCTGGAACGGGAGCACCGTGGCCCCGGCGCGTTCGTTACCGAGAGCCGCCATCACCACACCCCATCCGCCGTTGACCTGACCGACGACCATGTCGCCGGATGTCCGAGCGTCGGTGAAGAACACTTCGGCGAACTCTCGGCCGCCGGCGAGATTGCGGATCGGACGTACATCGACACCGGGCTGATCAACTTTGACCAGCAGCATCGAGATCCCCCGATGCTTGACAACAGTCGGATCAGTCCGGCACAGCACGTACAGCCAGTCGGCGTAGCCGCCGAACGTCATCCAGATCTTCTGGCCGTTGATCACCCAATCATCGCCATCGCGCTCGGACCTGGTGCGCAACGACGCGAGATCCGAGCCGGCCTCCGGTTCGCTGAACCCCTGCCCCCAGAACTCCTCGACCGCCGCGATTCGCGGAAGAAAGCGGGCCTGCTGGGCTGCGGAGCCGAACTCGAGCAGCGTCGGGCCGAACAGGTCACGTCCTTGTACACCGCACCAATAGGGCGCCCCGGCTGAGGCGTGCTCGATGTGGAAGATCAACTCCTGAGCGACCGTTCCGCCGCGTCCGCCGTACTCGACGGGCCACGAAATGTTCAACCATCGGTCGGCGGCGAGAAGCCGTTCCCACTCCAGCCGAAGCTCCCAGGCGGTGTCGTCGGCCGGACCGCCGACGCCGTTGTTCGCGGCGAACTCACCAACGAGGTGATCGGCCAGCCAATCCCGCAGCTCGGTGCGCAGCTCGTCGTTTGCTGTTGTCATCAACGTTCCTGTTGCGTTGGCCCGTGCCGCGATCGGTCGAGTCCCCAACAAGCTTAGGTGGTTATATAGGTAGATGATTAGTCTAGTGATTACGGCCGCCGCCTGTTCCTTCCACGATTGCGGCCGAGACCAGGAGGACGGCCGTGATTGAGGTTTCCGACGACGAACTTGTCGCCCGATACCCCGGTCGGCAACTCGATCACGACAACAAGGCGCACTACCGCGGATGGATGAACCGCCGCCTGTTGATCAATCGGTGCGCCGACTGCGGTACGTGGCATGAGCGACCCCGGCCATGTTGCCCGGCCTGCTGGTCGTTCGACGTCCGACCGACCGAGGTGTCCGGAGCCGGCACGATCTACATGGCGATCTTCCTCCACCAGGGTCCACCGGCGGAGAGCATCGACTATTCGACGCCACACCCAGTCGTGACCGTCGAACTCGACGAACAGCCGGGGCTACGGATTTCGTCGACCGTGATCGGTGCCCCCAACGACCAGATCACGATTGGGCGGAGGGTCACTCTCGACTGGATTGAACGTGGCGGCGTGCCGATGCCGGTGTTCCGCCTCGATGCAGCGGAGGCACCGGAATGATCAGCCGACGTCATCCCCTCAAGGACCAGGTCGCCATCGCCTCAGCATCGACGACCGGGTTCGTCGCTCGCAACACTGAACGCAGCCAGGCCTCCTACGCCGTCGAGGCATGCATCAGCGCCATGCGTCAGGCTGGTCTCACAGCCAGCGACGTCGACGGCATCGTCGGCTCGTCGCCCGATGCGACGAACGTTCAGGCAGCCCTTGGCATCCCGAGCGTCACCTACTTCGCCAATCCGGTCATCCCGTTCGTCAATCAGCTGGCCGCTGCTGCTGCCGCGGTCCACGCCGGGCTCTGCGATGTCGTGCTCGCCTATCACGTCGCGTACCGGTTGGCGTGGAACACGGCATCGGCGCTGAAGGATCCGTTCCGCCGGAGCATGGCTTTCGGGAGCAGCGGTGGCACGCCACCACCGGAATCGATCTTCGGCGCGACCGGCTACACCGCGTGGGCCTCGCGGTACATCCACGAATTCGGGGCGACTCGCGAAGACTTCGGGCGGGTAGCGATCAGCGACCGATCGAACGCGGCCCTGAACCCGGGAGCGGCACTGCGCGAACCGATGACGATGGACGACTATCTTGCGGCGCGGATGATCCGCTCGCCGCTGTGCCTATACGACATGGACGTCCCCGTCGATGGGGCCGATGCGTTCGTGATCACGACTGCAGAGCGAGCGCGAGACATGCCGCTCAGGCCGGTGTTGATCAACGCGATCACACTCGGGATGACCGATCACGCCGACGAGAACCAGACTCCGAGCCTGCGCCAGCACGGCCAGCAGGTCGTCATCGAGTCATTGCGGGCCCGCGCCGACTTCTGGATCGACGGCACCGATGTCTACTTCCCCTACGACGGCTTTACCCCGATAACGCTGAACTGGTTCGAGAACACCGGGTGGTGCGGCCCAGGCGAGGCCGGTGCGTTTCTCGCCGACAACTGGGACGCCGATCGCAGTCGGATCATGATCGACGGCCGCATTACGGTGAACCCACACGGCGGCGCACTCTCGGAGGGGGGAACACAGGGGTCGGGTCATCTGCGCGAGGCGGTTCACCAGCTTCAGGGCCTGGCCGGCGAGCGGCAGGTCGACGGAGCCCGGACCGCGCTGATCACAGCCGGCGGTTTCTTCTTCAACGCCCAGGGTGTCGCCCTGCGAACCAACTGACTCCCGGGTCATGGACCGCTCCCCCACCCCGGCTTACCTCAATGCGTTGTTGCGCGTCGAGCGACCTGACGTCGAAGTTGTTGCTGTTACGACACTCGACGAGACCGAAGGTTCCGCAAGTCGGCTGCGCCTTGTCGTCGACTACGCGTCTGGCCGCAACGCCGGATTACCCGGGCGAATGTTCCTCAAGCGCAACCTGGCCGAGTTCGGATTCCCTGTCGAGATGTACACCACCGAGGTGCGCTACTACCAGGACATCCACCCGGTTTTGACCAACCAGAAGCCAGCCGTGTTCGCCGTGCACGCCGATGGGCCAGCCGACTTCTCGATCCTGATGGAAGACCTCGGCACCCGCCCAGGAGGTCGTCTCGGCATCGTCACCGAGTCGGCGAGCCTTGATCAGGTCGCCGCCGTTCTCGACACCCTGGCCGGGTTGCACGCCCGATATTGGGACACGCCGAGGCTCGACTGGCTCGATCCGATCGACGATGCGGTGACCGCCAAGTTCTGGCAGCAGATCGGACCGCGGCTTGTCCATCGCCACCTGGAACGGGGACATCGCGTCGGCTCAGTCGACCTTGATCGATGGCCTGAAGAACGGATGTGGGCGGCCTTCGCCCAACTCACCGTCGAGAACGCCCGGGGGCCGACCACCGCGTTGCACGGCGATGTGCACGCCGGCAACGTGTACTACTCCGACGCCGGATGCGGACTGATCGACTGGCAGCTGATGGTCTCGGGGTGTTGGGCACTCGATGTCGGCTACTACCTGCAGACAGTCCTCGACCCATCGACTCGGGCCGACAATGAGCGGAACCTGCTCCGTC
>JANOKQ010000447.1:0-4499 GCA_031419375.1 Acidimicrobiaceae bacterium | reverse complement strand
GGAAAGATCTTGCGCAGCGAGTTGCGCGCCGCTGTGCCGCCAGCGCAGCAGCGCTAGAAGCGCTAGCCGCGCTAGCCGCGCAGCTGATCGCCCCACTCCGTTTCGCTGCGCAACACGGGCTTGAGGACCTTGCCGCCAGCGTTGCGCGGCAACGGTTCGGCCCGCAATGCGATGAACTGTGGGACCTTGAAGTCGGCGATGCGCGCCTTCGCGAACTCGCGGATCTCGCGGACGTCGGGGTTGGTGCCGGGCCGGGGGACGATGACCGCGCCGACCTTCTCACCCATCATCTCGTCGGGCACGCCGAGCACCGCGACCTCGAACACGCTCGGGTGCTCGACGAGCGCGTTCTCGACCTCGACGCAATAGACGTTCTCGCCGCCGCGGTTGACCATGTCCTTCTTGCGGTCGACGATCTGCACGAAGCCCTCGTCATCAATGCGGGCGAGATCTCCGGTGCGCAACCACCCGTCAACGAACGTCTCGGCCGTCTGCTGCGGCTTGTTCCAGTACCCGGCAACCACGTTCTGCCCGCGGATGAGCAGTTCGCCGACCCCGGATGTTGGGTCGACCTCGACCAGGTCGACCTCGACCGGCGGGGCAGTGAAGCCGACGGTCTCTGGGCGCAGTTCAGCGTACGCGTCAGGCAGGAACGTGGACACTGACGACGTCTCGGTCAGTCCGAACCCGTTGCCGAGACGCGCGTTGGGAAACGACGCGCGCAGCCGAGCGACCACGTCGGGTGCGGTGGGTGCTCCGCCGTAGGTGACGTAGCGGACGTTGCTGACGTCGAACGCGGAGAAGTTCGGTTGGCTCATCGCCAGCCAGAAGATTGCCGGGACCGAAGTGAGGATGTTGATGTTCTCCTCGACGGTGGCGCTGAGGAAGGCTTGCACCTCGAACGCTGGCATGATCACCGTGGTTCCGCCGAGTTGCGTCGTCACCAGGAGCTGGCTGTTGCAGCCGGTGACATGGAACAGCGGGACGGACACGAGGTTGCGGAGGTGTTCGTCGGCTGGCAGGGACATGATCCGCCGGCACGTCTCGGTGTTGGAGAGGAAGTTCTCGTGCGTCGTCATCGCCCCCTTCGGAAAGCCGGTCGTGCCACTCGTGTAGAAGATGGCCGCAAGCGCATCGAGGGTGACGTCGGCGACGACGAGCGGCTCACCGTCGGGCAGCGGTTGGTCGGCAGTGAGGACGACGGCGGCGCCGGAATCGGTGATGACGTAGTCAGCCTCGGGCTCGGAGAAGCGGGTGTTCACCGGGACCACGACCGCGCCAGCCATCAACGTTCCCCAAAAGGCGAGGCACCACTCCAGGCTGTTGCCGTGACGGTTCGCGACGCGGTCACCGCGACCAACGCCCATCGCCGCAAGACCGCCAGCGACACGTGCCGCCCGGCCCCACACCTCCTGGTACGTGACGCGCGCTCCGCCGAGAACGACGATGCATTCCCGATCCGGCGTGCGCTCGACTGCGTTTCGGAACATGTGCAGCAGCGACTGCGGCAGGTTCGTGTAGCGCAGCACGCCGTCCCCGCTGCGCGCGATGCCGCTCATGTCGAACGGCATCGTGCGCGGCGTCCGACCCTGCTTGACGATCGGGCTGCCGGTGTCGCTGCCAGTCATGGGGCCCCCTCGGTTCGTGGTCGGCGCCCCCCGGCCACCGCCGTCGCAAGACTAGCGCGACGAATGGTTGACGACCCTGTCAGATATGTGGCACGGTTGGTGCCGTGGCTGCGAACGGGAACCGACGAGCGCGCCCGCTCGCGGCCGTCTCTGCGCCGGTGACGGCGCGAGGGGTACGTACCCGCGCCGCGCTCGTCAAGGCGGCGCGAGCGCTGTTCGAAAAGAATGGTTATTTGGATACGAACGTCGGCGACATCGCCCGCCGAGCGCGTGTCGCCCACGGCACGTTCTACACGTACTTCAGCTCGAAAGAAGAGATCTTCTCCGAAGTCGCCGAGGCGCTGACCGCAGACTTCGGTCGGATCGCGAACGAGCAGCCACCAACGACGGGTGGCGTATCGGTGCGTATCGAGCGCACGAACAGGGATTATCTGCGCGCGTATCAAGAGAACGCGAAGATGATGGCGGTGCTCGAGCAGGTCGCCACGTTCAACCCGCGGTTGGCCAAGGTCCGTCGTGATGCCCGGCGCTTCTGGGTCGAGCGGAGCGCGACGTCGATCCAGCGTTGGCAGCACAGCGGGCTGGTCGATGCGCGTCTCGACGCGAAATACGCCGCCAATGCGCTTGGTTCGATGGTCGATCGTTCGGCGTACGTGTGGATCGTTCTCGGTGAACCGTACGAGCTCGAGGACGCGGTGATTCACCTCACTCGGCTGTATTGCAACGCGCTCCGGATCCCTTACCATCGCGATCAGGAAACTTGATACAGTCGTCAAGTTCGCAACAAACGTGGGGGGTTGAGATGCTGTTGGGTGAGATCATCGAACTGAACGGGCGCAAGACGCCGGATCGGATTGCAGTCCAGTCACCTGATTGCGATGTGACGTTCGGCGAGCTGCGCGATGCGACTCGACGTGTCGCCAACGCGATGCTCGAGTTGGCCAGCCCCGGCGACCGCATCGGCATTCTCGCCGAGAACATCCCGGAGTTCGTCGAGTGCTACTACGGCGTGCCGGCGGCAGGCATGGCGCTCTCGTTTCTCAACTACCGGCTGCACCCGAAGGAGTGGGCGTGGATCCTCGACAACGCAGAAGCCAGCGTGCTCATCGTGCAAGACAAGTTCCTCGAACAGATCGAACCGCAGCTCGCTGAGCTCGGCGGGCTGCGCCATGTGATCGTCATCGGTGAAGGCGGGACCCGCCCGACGTACGCCGATGTCGTTGGCGCTGCGCCAGCGACGCAGCCC
Organism: Acidimicrobiaceae bacterium; assembly: GCA_031419375.1. GTDB lineage: Bacteria > Actinomycetota > Acidimicrobiia > Acidimicrobiales > Ilumatobacteraceae > VFMC01. Next base: position 1,625 of record JANOKQ010000447.1, on the reverse strand, counting down.
GACCTGGTCGTCGACGTCGACTCCACCGCGTGGTTGCTGTACACCAGCGGCACCACCGGCTTCCCCAAAGGCGCGATGCTCACCCATCGCAACCTGACCGTGGCGATGCTCGAATCCGTGATCGAGTACGAACCGCAACCGGACGAGCGCAACCTCGTCGCGTTCCCGCTATGCCACGTCGCCGGCTACTCGGTACCGGTCACGCATGTGCGTGGTGGGCGGATCGTGCTCACCCCGATGTTCGAGCCCGAGCTGTGGATGCAGCTCGTCGATCAGTACGGGATCACCGGCACATCGATGGCGCCAACGATGCTCAACATGGTCCTTCAGCACCCGAAGATCAACGACTACAGCCTGGCGACGTTGCGCGGCATCGGATACGGCGCGGCGGCGATGCCGGTCGAGGTGCTGCGCACCGCGATCGCCCGCTTTGGTCCCATTGTCTACTCCGGGTTCGGGATGACCGAGCTGGGCGGCAACGTGCTGACGTTTCCGAAAGCTGCGCACGTGCGCGCGATCAATGGCGAGGAGCACCTGCTGTCGTCGTGCGGCACGCCGATGTGTCTCGCCGACGTGAAGGTCGTCGACGAGCAGATGGTGGAGTGCCCGCCCGGTGTGGTCGGTGAGATCGTCGTTCGCGGTGAGCAGGTCCTGAAGGGCTACTTCCGCAACGAGGAGAACACGAAGAAGGCCTTCGACGGTGGATGGTTCCACACCGGCGATATGGCCAGGCGTGACGAGGAAGGTTTCTTCTACATCGTGGATCGAATGAAAGACATGATCATTACTGGCGGCGAAAACGTCTACAGCAGAGAAGTCGAGGAGGTCTTGTACACCCACCCGTCGGTGTCCGAGGCTGCCGTCGTCGGTCTGCCCGATGCGATGTGGGGCGAGCAGGTGACCGCCGTGGTCGTGCTGCGGCCGGGCATGACCGCCACCGAAGCCGAGATCATCGCGACCGCACGTGACCGGCTGGCCGGATTCAAGAAACCCAAGCGGGTGATCTTCCTCGACGAGTTACCGAAGACCGTCAGCGGCAAGATCGTCAAGCGCGAGCTGCGCGACCGATTCGCAGGCACGCAATGAGCGCGCTCGACCTCGCCGCACCGTTTCGGCTCGACGGCAAAGTGGCCGTCGTCACTGGCGCCTCGTACGGGCTTGGCGTACTGTTCGCCGAGGTGCTCGCCTCGGCAGGAGCCGACGTCGTCGTCACCGCCCGCTCTGCCGACAAATTGGCCGACACGGCGGCCATCGTCGAAGCCACCGGCCGGCGGTGCATGACCGTTACCGGCGATGTCACCGAGTTCGACGATTGCGCGGCGATCGTCGACCGGGTAATCGCCGAGTGGGGGCGGATCGACGTGCTGGTCAACAACGCCGGATGGGCAGACGACCGCCTGGTGCGCACCGAGCGTTGCGAGCCGGAGATGTTCGCGAAGATGGTGAGCACCGACTTGGTGGGCCTGTTCTACATGACTCGTGCCGCCGCCCCGGCAATGCTTCGCGCCGGTGGTGGCAGCATCGTCAACATGTCGTCGATCTTCGGCAACGCGGGCGCCGAGAACCGCACCGCCGGCTACTTCGCTGCCAAGGGCGGTGTCAACCAGCTCACCCGCCTGCTCGCC
>JANOKQ010000446.1:0-2602 GCA_031419375.1 Acidimicrobiaceae bacterium | reverse complement strand
TCGAGGCGGCGACGGACTTGGTCCGGATGGAACAGAGCAACGCCCACCAAGGTTGCTGCCTCGAACGCTGTTCCGAGTCCGACGGAAGGGTCGCCGCGTTCGATCTTGCGTATCGTGGTCTCCGATACCCCGGTTCTTTCCGCGAGTTGCGTGATCGTCCACCGTCGGCGTTTGCGGGCGAGCCGAACCCGTGATCCGAGTAGTCTCGCCGCTTCCACGGTCGCTGGAGAGTAGGTCGGGATACTCACCTCCTCAGAATACTGCTGTTGACACCCCTTTACCGCTACATTTCTAACGTTTCTGAGCCCTCGGGACTTTAGCTCGGGCTAAAATTCCGTCTCATGGATGCCAACTTAAACGCTGACCTAGATGCTCCACCCCAAAATTCACGGGACGACCAGGAAGGTCCCGCTAGGGCATTCCGGTGATCATCTTGTTCAGCGGAACGGATGGGTCGATGAGCGCCTGCACCTGGGCAGAGCCAGCGATGGGTAGGTCGGTCGTGTCCAACAGCCCGATCTGAGCGAGCAGGGACGCCTGGTCCCAGTAGATGTGCTCCGAAGCGACCCGACCGTCCCGGAACCCCATGACGACCACGAGCGGGAGTTCGACGCGCCGTCCGGTCGGCGCGATTCCGGGCAACCAGAACGGCATCTCGCGGGTGTGGGTGAACCGCATGATCAGCTCGTCAACCACACGCTCCGCGCCGACAGTTCTCGAGACCTGCTCGACGTCCACGTCGTCGGGCCACGCCGGGATGAACCAATCACGGTAAAAGGCACGGAGTTCTTCGGTCCCCCGACCTCCCGTGAGTACTGGGACGTGGATGACGGTTGGGTCCTCCGTCATCGTCTCCATCGTCGCGTCCGCGTCCTTGGCTGCGAACTCCGAGGCCACGTGCTGATCGAAGAGCGCACCGAGATCCGGGTCGAGTGGTTCACTGGTCATCGCCCGAGTCTACGAGAGGCTCAAACTCCGTAGAACCGACCGCCGAACGTGTGTGACGACCCGCCTCGCCGAACACGGCAGGGCTTGATTGGCGGCGACCGTTTCCGACGTAACCGGGCCATTCAGCGTCTTCGGTAACTCCTATGTGATAGTCACGGGGATGATGCCGTCATGAAAGTCGCCGCCCTCTACGGAGACGAACTCCACGTCGAGCAACGCCCGTTGCCGGTGCCCGCCTCCGGCGAAGTGCTCGTGCAGGTCACACACTGCGGCATCTGCGGCTCGGATCTGCACGCCCCGTCGTACGGGCTCGAGCCCGGCTTCGTTCTCGGACACGAGATCACCGGCGAGATCGTCGACGTCGGCGCCGTTGTCGCCCGCCGCCGCATCGGCGAACGCATCGCGGCATTGCCCTTGGTCGGGTGCGGAACCTGTGGAGCCTGCCGATCCGGTCTCCCGGCGCGCTGTCGCTCTGCCGGGCAGATCGGGCTGACACGCAGCGGTGGCTTCGCCGAGTTCGTCACGACCGGCGACCGCGAAACGTTCCACCTCCCCGACGATCTCGACACCAATCGTGGTGCACTCATCGAACCGATGTCGATCGGGTTGCACCTGGTGCGGCGGGCGCGCATCGACCCGCTCCAACGGGCACTGGTCATCGGCGCCGGCCCCGTCGGGCTCGCCGTTGTGACATGGCTGCGCGTACTCGGCATCCGCGCAGTCTGGGTGTCGGACCCCGTTGCCCGGCGTCGAGACCTCGCCGTGACCTGCGGCGCCGACGGTGTCATCGACCCGACCGTCGACGACGTGACCCGGACGTTCCGATCAGCCGAGCGGGCCCGACCCGACGTGGTGTTCGAGTGCGCCGGCGCGCGCCTGCTCGACGCCGTCGAGTGCGCCGGCGCCGACGCAAAGGTCGTGAGCGCCGCGTACCACCACACAACCGTTCCGGTCGACGTGAAGCTCGGCATGGCAAAAGAGATCGACCTCGTGTTCGCCAGCTGGTACACCGTCGCCGAGTTCACCCACACGATTGCCGAACTGCGCCGTGACCGCCTTCGGGTGGATCATCTCGTCACCGATGTGATCACCCTCGACGATCTGCCAGCGGCCTTCGTGGCATTGAGACAACCAAACAACCACGGCAAAGTGCTCATCCGCCCCTGAGGTAGTACCTGTGGCGCAAGCCCGTCGGGGCAGGTGTTCAACCCACGCCGAGCGAACAGCCGTCTCGAACGCCACGGCGGACGCAAAACCAGCCCGCCTACGACCGCTAACATCCGCCACCCAGCACCACCCGTTGGAGCCAATCATCTAGGGCATTCCGGTAATCAACTTGTTCAGCGGAGTGGCCGGGTCGACGAGCGCCTGCGCCTGCGCCTGCGCAGATTCGCCTCGAACTCGGAGGCCACGTGCTAATCGAAGAGCGCACCGAGATCCGGGTCGAGCGATTCACTGGTCATCGCCCGAGTCTGCGAAATGGCTCAAACCTTGAAGATCATCCGCTCGGCGATGTTCACAGAGAGCCGCCGTGCTAGTCGCCGAGAGATGGGGGTCTACATTGAGCCGATTCGACCGCAGCCGGATTCGGCGACACTCGATGGGTTGCTCGATGCCACGGTACGGCGGCTGATCGAGCAGCGCTTCTGTGAGC
>JANOKQ010000445.1:0-1509 GCA_031419375.1 Acidimicrobiaceae bacterium | reverse complement strand
AGGGCAGGCTTTCACCAATCGCGCCACCGATGTCCGCCAACAGTGTCCTGAAACGTCGGCCGAGACGTTCGTCCTTGAACGTGCCGTCGACCGTCTCGCGATCGACCCAGTCTTGCCCATCCTCTTGCGCGCTCGCGTCGTCGGATCGACATTCCGATGCAGATTTGGTGTTTTTCGCCGCCATCGAGCACCCCGAATTGCGAATCAGGTGCTCGACAAGGAATCACAACCGATTCCGACGATTCAAGAATTTCGTTGCCGCTGCGACCCTGCGGATCGCGATATTTGTGGGTAATTGAAAGGCTCACCGGATGCTTACGGTGCTTTGGCGTCGTGCCGCGCTCGAACACCTCGATGACGAGCATGCGGCTGCCGCAGCACGGACAGGCGCGCGGGTGGATGCGGGGTACGTCGTCGGCGCTTTCGGTCTCGGGCTCGCTCGGCTGCGCGGGCACAGCCAGCAGCTCTCTGGCCCTCGCCACGTTGTCGGCGCGATTGCCGTTGGCGAGCAGCCCGTAGTGGCGGATGCGGTGGAAGCCTTTGGGCAGAACATGGCTGAGGAAGCGGCGGATGAACTCGCCCGTCGCCAGCCTCATCACCTTGAAGCGCTCGGGGCCATCGACGCGGTAGTCTTTGTATTTGAACGAGACCGTGTTCGTATCGGCGCTGAGGAGGCGCCGGTTCGAGATCGCGATGCGGTGCGTGTAGAGCGACAGATAGGCGAGCACCGCCTCCGGCCCGGCGAACGGGCGCTTGGCGTAGACGACCCACTCGCACCGCTCGAGTGGGGTGAGGAAGGCCGCAAACGCATTGGCGTCGGCGAGCCCTGCGTGCTCGCGGAAGAAGACGAGCTTGCCGGCGGCGTGTGCGGCGGCCAGCATCTCGATCACCAGCCGTCGGAACAGGCGCCAGAGCACGCGCACGGGCAGGAAGAACCTCGGCCCGCAGGAGACCCACCGTTCTCTGTCCGGTGATAGTCCTCCGCCGGGCACGATCATGTGCACATGCGGGTGATGCGTCATCGCGCTGCCCCAGGTGTGCAGCACCGAGGTGATGCCGATCCTGACGCCGAGCCGCTTCTTGTCGGCCGCGATTGTGAGTGTGGCCTCCGCGCTCGCCTTGAACAGGATGTCGTAGACGACGGCCTTGTTCGTGAACGCGATGTCGGCGATCGGTGCGGGGAGCGTGTAGACGACATGGAAATAGGGCGCGGGTAGCAGCTCGGCCTTGCGCTCCTCCAACCACTCTCGCGCCGCGGAGCCCTGACACTTCGGGCAGCTGCGATTGCGGCAACTGTTGTAGGCGATGACGGTGTGCCCGCACGTGCCGTTCTCGCAGCGCGCGACGTGCCCGCCGAGCGCGGCTGTGCGACACGCCCCTGCCGCACGACGTCATTGAGCTGACCGTGGTCGGCGCACATTTGTCGGGCTTGGCGCTCAATGGGGAACTCACGACACTGGGGGGCCGCTTCGTGCGTTCGGTCGCAACGGAGCCCTGCTATCGCCTCTA
>JANOKQ010000444.1:0-6720 GCA_031419375.1 Acidimicrobiaceae bacterium | reverse complement strand
CTCGATCGCGTGGCGGTGCAGCGCCGGACGGGGTCGTGATTGCCGGGCGGGTCGTGGAAGCAGCGCGAGGTCACGATGTACGACAAGCGCGTCGCCGAGCCGCGCCTCACTAGCTGGTGGAGTTCGCTCGCTGGTCCGCCGGAACCGTTGCCGGTGCTCGAGAGTGCTCGGGCCACGCTCACCCGTCAATATGGCCGACCGTTCGACTCGATCGGTTTCAACCTGTACCGCGATGGCCGCGACTCGGTCGCGTGGCATGCCGACCGGGAGCGGTGGGCACACGAGGACCCGACCGTCGTCATCGTCAGCACCGGCTCGCCGCGACCGTTCCAGCTGCGCCCACGCACCGGGGGTGCGGCGCAGTCGTGGGTGCTCGGCCACGGCGACTTGTTGGTGATGGGTGGCGCGTGTCAGCACGACTGGGTGCACAGCGTGCCGAAGGTCGCCCACGCGGCCGGCCCACGGTTGTCGATCATGTTCCGCCACCATCTCGCCGGCCCCGATCCGTCCGGCCCGTCGGACCTGCTGACTGGTTGACCGTCGCGGCGAAGGCCGCGGCCAGCCGCCAGTCTCGAATCGGTGTCAGAACTCGTAGTCGGTGATGGAACCGTCGGTTCCGATCAGCATCACGGGCTGCTGCGCCCAGGTGGTGGCATCGCCACCCATGCCGGGCGAGTCGGCGGGCATGCCAGGCAGTGCCAACCCGATGGCATCGGGCCGATCGGCGAGCAGGCTTTCGATCGCCTCGACGGGGACATGCCCTTCGACCACATAGCCGTCGACCAGTGCGGTGTGGCACGAAGCGGCTTCGTCAGGTATGCCATGGTCGGCGCGGAACGTAGCCCGTTCAGGATCATCGGTGACCTCGACGGTCGCTCCGTGCTTTCGTAGGTACCCGACCCACGATGTGCAGCATCCTCAACCAGGGTCGCGACGGACCTCGACATGAACGCCGGTGAGAGCTGTGTCGCTCGCTTGCGACGTGGTGTCGACTGCAGGGGGGTCCGCCGTCTGGTCGTTGTCGTTGCCAGAGCCGGCACATCCGGTTGGCGAGATGACGACGAGCGATGCGAGCGCGATCATGACGAGGCGGTTGTGTACGGACTTCATCTCAGTCCAACGTAACAGTCCCCGAGGCGCTGTCGTCGGCGCCCGTCGGTCGAGCGGCTGGCCCGGCTGACCTGCTGGTCGGCTGATCATGCGAAACTGACGGCGATGTCCAACGCAAACCGCTACGCCTTCGTGCCCACATCCGTTGAGCTGCCCACGATCGTTGGCGGATCGGGTTGCTACCTGCACACCGCCGACGGCCGGCGGATCCTCGATGGCGCGGCGGGCGCGATTGTCGGCAACATCGGCTGGGGTCGCGCCGAGGTTGCCGATGCTGCGCGCGCGGCGATGGCGTCGGGCGGGTACGTGGTGCCGTTGTGGCCCACTCCGTGGCGGCTCGACCTGCTCGACCGGTTGGTCGAGCGCTGGCTTCCGGCCGGATTCGACCACGTCTTCTTTACCAGCGGCGGGAGCGAGAGCACCGACTCGGCACTGCGGCTGGCTCGCGCCTATCAGCTCGGGAAGGGCCGCCCCGACCGATGGAAGGTGATCGGACGGCACCCCAGCTACCACGGCCTCACCCTCGGGGCGATGGCGGCGGCCAGCCATCTCACCCGCCAGGCCGGCTACGAGCCCCTGCTCCTGCCGTTCCCGAAGGTGCCGTGGGACGATGTCGACCAGGTGGTGAAGGTGTTCGAGCAGGAGGACCCGGCCACCATCGCCGGTTTCATCGCCGAGCCGATCACCGGCGCGGCCGGCGCGTGCCTCACCGCCAGCGATGAGTATTGGCGCGTGGTGACACAGCTGTGCCACGAGCACGACGTGTTGCTGATCGCCGACGAGGTGATGACCGGATACGGCCGCACCGGGCTCAACTTTGGGCACCAACACTTCCCGTTCGAGCCCGATGTGATCGTCGGCGGCAAGGGCCTCGGTGGCGGCTACGTGGCGCTCGGCGCGGTGGCCACCACGACGGCGATTGCCGAGGTACTGCAGTCTTGCGGGTTCATGTACTTCACGTTCACGGGAAACGATGCAGCGTGCGCCGCCGCGGTCGCGGTGCTCGACATCATGGAGAGCGAGCATCTGGTCGAACGAAGCCGCACGATGGGCGAGTTGCTCGGTACCCGCCTGCGTGAGGCGCTCGCCGATCACCCGTTCGTGACCGACATACGCGGACGCGGACTGTTCTACGGGATCGAACTCGAGTGCAACCGCGATGTCGTCGTTGCGGCAGCGCTGGCCCGCGATCTGTGGGTCTACCCGGCGGGCTCCGGTCCGGTGCCGAACGCGGTGATGGTCGCCCCGCCGTTCGTGGTGAGCGAAGGCGAGCTCGACCAGATCGTGACCACCTTGCGTGCCGCGATCCATTCGGTGGACCGCGGGTCGGTCGAGCCACCGATTCGCTAGGCCCGGATGACGTTCGCCGAACAGATCACGACCCGTGATCTGAACCTGGCTCACCACGCCACGCTCCATCGTCTTCGGGCCGAGGCCCCGGTGGCATGGGTTCCGGTCGTCGGCGGCTGGGTGGTGACGTCTCGCGCCGAGGCCAGCGAAGTGATGCGTGACGCGGCCACCTTCACCGTCGATGATCCCCGGTTCACCACAGCGCAGGTGATCGGGCCGAGCATGCTGTCACTCGACGGCGATGAGCACACCCGCCACCGGTCGCCGTTCGCCGCTGCCTACCAACCGGGTGAGATCACCAGGCGATGTGTCGCCATCGCCACCGCGACCGCGACGCGGCTCGTTGCCGAGATCGCCCCTCGCTGTGCGGCGGAGTTGCGCCGAGAACTGGCCGGTCCGCTGGCGATCGAGGTGGTGGCGTCGTCAATCGGCCTCGAGCACCTCGATCCGTTCCAGTTGCGCAGTTGGTACGACGAGATCGTTGCCGCAGTCGAACGGATCTCGTTCGGCGAACCGGCCGGCGACGCGGGTGCGGCCGCATTCGCGGAACTCCGCCGCGCCGTCGGCGAAGCGTTGCAGCGGCCCGACTCGGTGCTGCGCGACATCAGCGGAGAGTTGACGTTCGACGAGGCCGTGGCGAACGTCGCGGTGCTGCTGTTCGGAGGGATCGAGACCGGGGAGGGAATGATCGCGAACCTGTTGTTCCACCTGCTGTCGAACCCCGAGCAGTTCGATCTGGTGCGCAACGACCCCGCGCTGATCGAGCCGGCCATCGACGAATCGCTGCGCCTCGAACCGGCCGCGTCACGAATCGACCGGTATGCCACCTGCGACGTCGAAATTGGCGGCGCCCGTGTTCGTGCCGGCGACCTGGTGGTGGTGTCGTTGGCCGCGGCCAACCGCGATCCGGCAATCTGTGAGCGGCCCGACGTCTTCGACGTGCGTCGGGCGAATGCCCGTTCCCACGTTGCCTTCGCCCACGGCCCCCACGCCTGCCTCGGCGCACAACTCGCGCGCATCGAAGGACGCGCAGTACTCGAGGCGGTGAGCCGCGGCTTGACGGGTATCACCCTCGGCGAACACGACGCTCCATCGGGTGTGGTGTTCCGCAAACCGAACAGGCTCCACGCGCAGTGGAGCCGGTGAGACTGGCCATGCCTATTCTTCGACGATGAACCGATGCATGGCAGTCCTGTGATGGAACACGTCGCTGTGGTGGGCGCATCGCTGGCTGGGTTGCGGGCCTGCGAGTCGTTGCGCACCGACGGCTACACCGGCCGGATATCGCTGATCGGGGCGGAGGCCGAGATGCCCTACGACCGGCCGCCGCTGTCGAAGAAGTTCCTCGCCGGCGAATGGGACGCCGACCGCATCCGCCTGCGCAAGCCCGACGACTTCAGCGCCCTCGGCCTCGATCTGCGCCTGGGCTGTGCGGCGACCGGTTTCGACTCCGCGTCGCGCACGCTGACCTGTGCCGACGGTGAGGAACTGCGCGCCGACGGCGTGATCATCGCCACCGGTGCCGCACCGCGCCGGCTCCCGGGTCAGCCGGACCTCGACGGGGTGGTCGTGTTGCGCACCCTTGCCGACTCGCTCGATCTGCGCGTTCGGCTGGCCGGAGGTACTGCGCGACTGGTCGTGATCGGGGCTGGCTTCATCGGCCTCGAGGCCGCCGCAACAGCGCGGCAGTTGGGTTGCACGGTCACCGTGTTGGAGGGGGCTCCGTCACCGTTGATCCGCGGCCTCGGCGTGGCCATGGGTGCCGCGGTTGCCTCGGTCCATGAACGCCATGATGTGCAGATCCGCTGCGGCATACGGATCGTGGCGCTCGAGGGCGCGGCCTCCGGCGGCTTGATGCGGGTGACCGGGGTGCGCCTCGGCGACGACACGGTGGTGCCGGCCGATGTGGTGGTTGTGGGTATCGGCGTTGCACCGTCGACCGAGTGGCTCGTCGGCAGTGGGCTCGTGGTGGACGACGGGATCGTCTGTGACGACACGCTGTCTGCTGGTGTGCCGGGCGTGTACGCCGCGGGTGATTGCGCCCGCTGGCACAACCACGTGTTCGATCCCCACGATGATGCCGTGATGCGGGTGGAGCACTGGACCAACGCTGCCGAGCAGGGCGCCGCCGCGGCAAGCAGCCTGCTTGCTTGGTCGAGCGGTGCCGATGCCCCGGTGTACGAATCGGTGCCGTTTTTTTGGAGCGACCAGTTCGACAGCCGCATCCAGTTCCTGGGCCGGGCCCACGGCGGCGACGAGGTGCACGTATTCGCCGGCGACCCTGCTGGCGCATTCGCCGCGCTGTACGGCTACGAAGGGCGGCTGCGTGGCGTGCTGGGGGTGAGCATGCCGAGGATGGTGATGCCGTTCCGGGCACTGCTCGCGGCGAAGGCCACCTGGGCCGACGCGCTCGCCAAGGCCGCTGCTCTGACAAGCTGAGTATTCCCGGATCGGTCTGGTTGAGTGTCACATTACCTAAAAGCTGAGTGTGATGGAATCAAGTTATGTGTCGTTACCCTGCACCACATGACTGATCTCGGAACCTCACCCACATCCGCTCCCGTCACCGATCTCCAGACCCTTCCGGTTCTCCCACTTCCCACCGCAGTGCTGCCGGGCACGCTCGTCACGCTCGCGCTGGAGTCCGATGTCGTTCGCTTCGCGGTCGAGGCTGCTGGTGCCAATGGTGGCCGGGTGGTGCTCGTGTCCCCAGGGTCGGGCGATGTCGGCGTGTTGGCCAGGGTGCCCAACATCGGTGCGCTGCCGTCGGGCATCCCGGTTGCGATCGTGCAGGCCGAGTCGCGGGCGCGCATCATCGCCCGCCATGCCAGCGAGCGCGGTGTCGATCATGCCGACGTTCGGCCGATCACCGATCCGCAACCGACCCCCAGGGTCGAGGCCGTGGCGCGCGAGCTCAGGGTGGTGCTCGAAGAGATCGCCAAGCTGCGCAACAGCCGCCGCTTGCCCGAGATCATTCGCAGCGTCGGCGAGCCCGGCGCGCTCGCCGACGCGGTGATCTCCTGGAGCGAACTCGAGGGGGACCTGCGCGACGACGTACTCGCTGCCGTCGATGTCGAGCACCGTGTCGGGCTGGTCAATGACTGGGCCAAGCATCACCTCGCCGAGTTGCTGGTGACCGCCCAGATCCGCGCCGAGGTCACCGAGGGCGTCGATAAGCAGCAGCGTGAATACATGCTCCGCCAGCAGTTGAGCGCGATCCGCAACGAGCTTGGTGAGGGTGACGACGACGTGGTCGGCGTCTATCGCAGCCAGCTTGATCAGGTCCGCGCGGTGCTGTCGGTGAAGACGGCCAACGTCATCGACAAAGAGATCGACCGGCTCGACCGGATGAGTGCCCAGTCGCCGGAGCACTCGTGGATCCGAACGTGGCTCGACCGAATTTTCGAACTGCCGTGGAACGTGCACTCCGACGACCGCCTCGACCTGGCCGACGCCCGTGCCGTGCTCGACGCCGACCATTACGGCCTCGACGACGTGAAGGACCGCATCGTCGAGTTCCTCGCCGTGCGCAAGTTACGCGCCGACCGCGCCGCGGCCGAATCGGCCGAATCCGCCGGCCCGCAGCAGCAGCACCAGCATCAGCACGGCACGGTGATCACGCTCGTCGGGCCGCCAGGCGTGGGCAAGACCAGCCTTGGCGAGTCGATCGCTCGGGCGATGGGCCGCAACTTCGTACGCGTCGCACTCGGCGGTGTGCGTGACGAGGCCGAGATCCGCGGTCACCGCCGTACCTACGTGGGCAGCCAACCCGGCCGCATCGCCAGGGCGATCGTCGAAAGTGGGAGCATGAACCCGGTCGTGCTGCTGGACGAGGTCGACAAGCTCAGCCCCGGCGGCTGGAGCGGCGATCCCACCTCGGCCCTGCTCGAGGTGCTCGATCCGGCGCAAAACCATACGTTCCGTGACCACTACCTCGAAGTCGAACTCGACCTCAGCCAGGTGGTGTTCATCGCCACCGCCAACGTCGCCGACACCATCCCGGCCCCGCTGCTCGACCGGATGGAGCTCGTCCGCCTGGACGGCTACACCGAGGACGAGAAGGTGTTCATTGCCGAGCGGTACCTGATGCCACGCCAGCTCGAACGGTCCGGTCTCGTGGCCGGCGAGGTCAGTGTCACCGAGGCGGCCGTCCGCTCGGTGATCACCGGTTACACCCGTGAAGCCGGTGTGCGCTCGCTCGAGCGTGAACTCGGCAAGCTGAGCCGCAAGGTTGCGGCCGCGGTAGCGACCGGGCGCACC
>JANOKQ010000443.1:0-2234 GCA_031419375.1 Acidimicrobiaceae bacterium | reverse complement strand
CGCCGTCTTCTCATGGCGACCGCGGCCTGAAGCTCGGGAAACCGCCTACTCGAAGCAGACGCGATCAGAAAGTCTGCGGCGGCTTCGGCGGCCGTGAGTTGCGGCCCGTCATGACGCTGGTGGAACTGCGTTGGACGGTTACTCGATGGAAAGGTCGTGTGCGAGCAGCACAAGGTGGGGGTTCAGCCCTCGGAGTCGCGCAACGCTGTCGGCCGCTTCGTCCCGCCACTCTTGGCTGTGAAGGTTCGCGATCTCGGTTTCACCGTGCCAGGCGTCGCGCCGGAAGATGCACTGAGCCGCAATCAGCACAGTCTCGTCGACCGAGTTGATCACGACGGCTTGGTGGCCTGGTGAGTGGCCAGGCGTCAGCAAAACCTGCACGCCGTCACACAGGTCGGTGTCGCCTTCGAGCACCCGGGCTCGATTCGCAGGGATCATGGCCCAGTCATCGACCGTGTAGCGGGGTTGGCTGGCGGCATCGAGCTCCGCGTGCTGTACCGCGATCGGGCATGCCAGCGCATGGTTCTGGCCGCAGTGGTCGAAGTGGAGGTGGCTGTTGACGATCAGCTGAAAGTCACGTTCGTCGACGCCGCAGCGGTTCAGCGCGTCGACGAGCGACTCGGAGTGGTGGGGGTAGAGCGTGTCGATGAGATGGTTGCCGTAGCCGATACCGGTGTCGACGACGATCGCGCCGTCAGGGTGGTGGATGATGAACCCGTGGACGTGAAACGGAGTGAACGTGTGATGCTCGGGACGGAACTCGGGCACCCCGTTGACACGCGCCAATTGCACGACGTCGATGCGCGGCATGGCGACGAGAGCGGGCACGACAACATCCTCCGACGGAAGCGTGGCGTTCCCAGCCGGCGCGGCCGGCGCAACGTGGCCAATGGCTTATGGCACGATCGTGAGATCTGTTGTCCTTGTGAAAGACGTTCGGTAGGACGACGTGTCATTGGTGGCCGCGCCCCCTCCGTCGTCCTGTCGACGCAGGCCGAGCCTCAGGAAGCTGTGTCGATGACGTCGTTCGACCGGCTCGAGGACAGCGGTGCGAGGTCGTTCGGGCCGTCGTGGATGAGGTTTGCGAGCGTGGTCTCATCGACTGGACCGCACCGCCAGGCGTCGACGCCGACGTTGATCATGCGGCCGCGCTGGCGCCACCGTTCGTGGACGTGGCCGTGGAGCAGCCACGAACCTTGGTCGACAGGGCGCTGCTCGATGTACCGGTCGTGATCGTGCCTGTCGCCTCGATACGGGAAGTGGCACGCGACGACTCGGCGGCCGCCGACATCGAGGTGTGTCTGTCCCTGATGGACCTCGGCGAAGCCGGCGGCCAGGTACCGCTCGGTCCAACCTTCGGCTCGTTGACCGTGGCCCGCCCAGCACCTGTCGTGGTTGCCGGCGAGCAGCAGCTTGCGCCCGTTCAGCTCTCCGACGAGTGCGAGGGTCTCGTCGATTTGTCCGAGCGCGACGTCACCAAGCACCCAGACGGTGTCGTCGGGGTGGATGGAGGCGTTCCATCTCTCGATCAGCGCTTGGTTCATCGCAGCGGCGTCGGCGAAGGGCCGACCCGAGTAGTTGATGATGTTGGCGTGACCGAAGTGGAGATCAGCGGTGAACCACATCGTCATTGGCTATCGATTCTGCCAGCGATTGGTCTCGGACGCAGGAGCATTTGCCGGTCGCCGTGTATCTGGGTGCTTTGCCCGGTAGGTAGGGTTGCTCTGTGGGGTCAGGGTTTCGGTTCGGCTACCAGCTCAGCGGAGACGACGAGAGTTCGCCGGTCGCTGTTGCTCGGCGTGCTGAGGAGCTGGGCTTCGATGTCGTGCTCGTCAGTGACCATGTCGGTCCTGGCCTCTCGCCACTCGTCGCGTTGAGTGCGATGGCGCAGGCGACGGAGCGGATTCGGCTGGGGACGCTCGTGCTCAACAACGACATGCGCAATCCGGTTCAGTTGGCGTGGGAGGCAGCAACGCTCGATCGTGTGTCCGAGGGCCGATTCGAGCTCGGCGTCGGTGCCGGCCACACCCCACAGGAGTACGGCGCAACGGGTATCCGCTTCGAGGATCCTCGCCATCGCAAAGCCCGGTTGATGGAGAGCATCGAGGTGATCCGTCGGCTCCTTGATGGCGAGGTCGTGACGTACCACGGCGAGCACTTGCACGTCGACGAGGCACAGATCGACGCCTCGCGTCAGAAGCATTTGCCGATCCTGGTGGGCGGAAACGGTGCTG
>JANOKQ010000442.1:0-2768 GCA_031419375.1 Acidimicrobiaceae bacterium | reverse complement strand
GAACACCACCCGGTTCACCAGGCTCGCAGCCACCTGTTGAAAGAACCCCTCCAGTGCAGCCGAATCGGTGGCCGAACTCAACGTGCCGTTACGGGACGCAGCGAGTTGCTCGAGCGCGGTGCGGTTCGCCTCCGAGCTGAGCAGCTCGATCGCGCTGGTGCGCACATCTGCCACGGCTGCGAGGGCATCGTCGATGGTGGCCCTGCTGACGGTGTCGCCGCCGTCGCTCAACAACACCAGCTGGCGGTCGTTGGTGCCGCCCGAGAACAGCGACCGGGCAAACACCACTCCGTCGTAGAGCGCAGTTTCCCCATCGGCGACCAAGGCGTTGATCGCCGCCACGAGCTGGAACCGATCGACGCTGAGTGGGCTGATCAGCGCCGGTTCGTCGTCGAAGGCGACGATGCCGACCTGAACCTCGGCGGGTAGAACCTCCAAGAACCGGATCGCCGCTTGCTTGGCGGCGTCGATCGCGCGACCTTCGTTCATGCTGCCGGAGGTGTCGATCAGCAGCACGACTTCGAGACCCATGGCGGGCACGATCTCGGCCGTGACATCGACGACGGCACCGTTTTCGGTGACCTGCAGGCCGCTGCCATCGGCTGCGCCGAGACCGCCGGTCGCACTGACCTCAAGGGTGACGGTGGGGAAGCCACTCGTGTCGACCCTGGTGATGTCGAGCGTTCCACCGCTGTCGGGCGGCGCGGCAAACGCCAACGATGCAGGCAGCAGCGACGCTGCGCTCAGCAGCACCGCGGTGACTGCCCGCCGCCGGAACCGGTTCACGGTTACCAGCCGCCCTTCGTGCCGAAGTGGCTGAGCCCGCCGTAGAGCTCGGCGGGAAGGTCGACCCCGGCTTCGATCAACCGGTCGGTGAACGTGGGCCGTACACCCGTCGGCTGGATCCGGCCGAGCGTGACACCATCGGCGTCCACCCCGGCGCGGTGATCGAACGCGTAGATCTCGCTCATCGTGATCACCTCGCCCTCCATGCCGATCACCTCGGTCACGTGGGTGATTCGCCGGGTGCCGTCGCGGAAGCGGTGGATGTGCACGATCAGGTCGAGCGCCGAGGACACCTGCTCGCGGATCGCCCGGCTCGGCAGGTCGATCCCGCTCATCAACACCATCGTCTCCAAGCGGGCCAAGGCGTCGCGGGGGCTGTTGCAGTGCACCGTCGACAGCGATCCCTCGTGGCCGGTGTTCATTGCCTGCAACATGTCGAGCGCCTCTGCTCCGCGAACCTCACCGACGATGATCCGGTCGGGTCGCATTCTCAAGGAGTTGCGGACGAGGTCGCGAACGGTGACCTCACCGTTGCCCTCGATGTTCGGTGGTCGGCTTTCGAGGCGGACCACGTGGGCGCGGTGGAGTTGCAGCTCGACCGAGTCCTCGATCGTGACGATCCGCTCGGCCTCGGGGATGAAGCTCGACAGCACGTTCAGCATCGTGGTTTTGCCCGTGCCGGTCCCGCCCGACACCAAGATGTTGAGGCCCACCTTGACCACGGCTTTGAGCAACTCGCCGAGCTCGACTGACAGCGTGCCGAACTCGATCAGATCGGCGAGCTGATACGGGTCGGTGGCGAACTTGCGGATGGTGAGCGCGGGCCCATAGACCGACAGCGGCGGGATGATCGCGTACACGCGGGACCCATCGGGCAGCCTGGCATCAACCATCGGCGACGACTCGTCGATGCGCCGTCCAACAGTGTTGACGATCCGCTCGATCACCCGGCGGAGATGATCTTCCGAGAGGAACTGGCTGTCGGTCCGCTCGATGATACCGCGACGTTCGACGTAGATCAGGTCGAGGCCGTTCACCATGATCTCGGTCACGGATTGGTCGGCGAGGAATCGTTCGATCGGACCGAGACCGATCACGTCGCGGGTGATCTCGTCGGCGAGCAGTTCGCGCTCGATGGTGGACAGCGGTGCCGAGGTGGTTTCCATCAGTTCTTGGATCTCGTGCGCCACAGCCGCATTGAGCTGCTCCGGGCCGATGCTGGCGTCGAACAGCCGGCCGCCGAGCCTGGTGAGGAGCGCCTCGTGGACCATCAGCTTGAAATCGCTGAGCGCGTTCGAACCAGCGGTGGGCCGAGAGCCGGCGGCGACGCTGGCGGCAAAGCTCGGCGGGGTGAGATCGGTGGCGGCTTTGAGCCGGTCGGACAACTTCATGACGAACGCCTCCTGAGCGACAGCTTCGACTTGCGAACGGGGGTGGAAGCGGCAACCATCGCCGCCGCAGGGATGAACCTGGCGGCGATCGCCAGCAGTTGGCGGGACACCGGCGAGTCTGCATCGCTGAGCACCATCGCCCGGCCCTGGTTCATCGACAGCGGCACCAGCCGCGAGCTGGGCAGCGCCGCGGATACCTTCATCCCGATCGCCGCTTCCACATCCGCTACCTCGATTCCAACTCGTGTGTCGGCCCGGTTGAGGATGAAGTGCCGTTGCGCCGCGTTCAAACCCAGCCGGTCAAGGGCGTTGATCTCCTTGGTCAGGTTGCGGATGCTGGCAATGTCCATGCTCGCCAGCAAGATGATGTCGGTGGCCCGCTCGATCGCGGCAAACGCCCGTTCATCGAGCCCGGCCGCCGTATCGACGATGACGTGGGAGAAGTCGCGTGACAGCAGCTCGAGGATCTGATCGGCCATCTCGGCAGTCACCTCCTCACCCTCTTCTGGTAGGCCCGAGCTGGCGAGTACGTGCAGCCCCGATGGCTCGTGGCGGGTGAGGAACAGCTTCAAGGTGGTGCTGTCGAATGTG
>JANOKQ010000441.1:0-6744 GCA_031419375.1 Acidimicrobiaceae bacterium | reverse complement strand
CGATCAGGCCGCCCGTTGCCCCACCGACGATGATGGCCACGAATGCCGCGATCCGTGCGGCCGGAGCGGGGAGCGCAGACAGCGGTCGTTCGTCGGACACGCCGCCAATCTACCTGCCACCTCGCACCGGTAGCCTCGGCGGTCATGCGCGTCGCCGTCGTGGTGCCCACGTTCAACGAAGTCGGCAATATCGACACGCTCCTGCGAGCCGTGCGCCAGGTCGTTCCCGATGCAACGATCCTCGTGGTCGACGACGCGAGCCCCGACGGCACCGCCGATGTCGCCGACGAACTCGGCCGCCTACTCGGTGGGATCGAGGTGCTGCGCCGCGAAGCCAAAGACGGCCTCGGTGCGGCGTATCGCTTCGGTTTGCGCAGGGCGATCGAGGGCGGGGCAGAGGTGTGCGTGCAGATGGATGCTGACCTGTCGCACGATCCGGCGTCGCTCCCAGCGCTCGTCGCAGCCGTGCAATACGGGGCGGATGTGGCCATCGGCAGCCGGTACGTGCCCGGTGGGATCACAATGAACTGGCCGCGGCGGCGGCGCCAGTTGTCGCGGTGGGGGAACCGGTACGCGGCCGGGGTGCTCGGTCTCGCGGTCAACGATGTCACCGCCGGGTATCGCGCGTACAGGTCCGAGGCGCTGGAGCGGATGAAGTTTGACAACGTCAGCGCCGAGGGGTATGGGTTCCAGGTGGAGATGACGTATCGCTTGGTGCGCCTCGGCGGCAAGGTGGTCGAGATCCCGATCACGTTCCGCGACCGGATGCAGGGGGATTCGAAGTTCTCCGGTGGCATCATCCGCGAAGCGTTCTGGCTCGTCGGCAAGCTGTGGATCGCCGATTTCGGTGGCCGCCGGCAACGGCGCGCGATGGGCGGATGAGCACACACTGAGCGATGCGAACGCGCGTTCTGTTCCTTCGGTTGATGTGGCAGACTGAGCCGATGTTCGGCTTCCGGGTGCGCACCACCAATCGTCGCTCGACCAATCGTCGCTCGACCAGTCGTCGCTCGACCACGGGGGTGCCACTCGGGTGACGCGTACGATCCTCCACGTCGACATGGACGCGTTCTATGTCGGCGTCGAGTTGCGTCGCCGACCGGAGTTGCGCGGCCTGCCCGTCGTGGTCGGCGGGACGGGTCGGCGCGGGGTGGTCGCGGCTGCGAGCTACGAGGCGAGGCGTTTTGGCGTGTTCTCAGCGATGCCGTCGGTGACCGCTGCGCGCAAATGTCCCGGCGCCGTGTTCCTCCCCGGCGACCACGACCTGTACAGCCAGGTCAGCACACAGGTGCACGAAATTTTTCACCGGTACACGCCGGAGGTCGAGCCGCTGGCGCTCGACGAGGCGTTCCTCGATGTCTCCGGTTCGCTTCGCCTGTTCGGTTCGGCGCGAGCAATTGCCGACGCGATCAGGCAGTGCGTGGCTGACGAACTCGATCTGGCGTGTTCGGTGGGCGGCGCGAGCAACAAGTTCGTCGCCAAGCTTGCCTCCAAGCAGGCCAAGCCGAAGATCACCGACCGCGGCATCGAACCGGGGCCAGGGGTGCTGCTGGTCGCGCCCGGCGGCGAGGTCGAGTTCCTCCATCCGTTGCCGGTCGGCTCGCTGTGGGGTGTCGGCCCAGCCACCCTCGAACGGTTGCGCCGCTTCGGCGTGTCGACAGTGCGCGACCTCGCCATGATCGAGATCGACAAGTTGGTGGCCGCCGTTGGCCGCGCCCACGGAAACCATCTCTACGAACTGGCGTGGGGCCGCGACGACCGGCCGGTCGAAACGTCGCGGGAGGCCAAATCGATCGGGCACGAGGAGACTTTCGCCCACGACCGCTACGAAGCCAGCGCGTTGATTCACGATGCTGTCCGTCTCGCCGACGGGGTCGCCGGGCGGCTTCGGCGCGCCGGCTGGAGCGCCAAGACCGTGTCGTTGAAGGTGCGGTTCACCGACTTCACCACCATCTCGCGAACCACCACTGTGACGACGCCGATTTCGACCGCGCAGGCCATGGTCGCGGTGGTCGAACCAATCCTGCGCGGCCTCGACCTCGGTCGCGGTGTGCGCTTGCTCGGCGTGAGCGTCAGCAACTTCGCCGAGGTTGCCGAACAGTTGAGCTTCGACACGTTCGCCGAGGATGTGCCCGGCCCGGGCGGTTCCTCGGGGAGCAACGACGCCGACTGGGTTGCCGCCGAGACCACCGTTGACGAGATCCGCAATCGCTTCGGTGGTGGTGCGATCGGGCCGGCGAGCGCCGTCACCCGAACGGGGTTGCGCGTCGTCCGCCAAGGAGCCCAACAGTGGGGGCCGGGTCACGATCCGTGATGCTCACACCCGACGGATCATCCCCATCCGGCGGCGCGCGTTGTGACCGGCCCGCGAACATGGAACAATGCAAGCCAGGCAAGTCGACGAGGAGTTGTCCATGCCGCTTTCGGAAGACGAACAGCGTATCCTTCGGGAAATCGAGCACCAGCTTCACCGCGACCCGAACTTTGCGCGCGAGCTGTCCCCGTCGCCGATCAATTCCCGTCGCTCGCTACTCCTGTTCGGCTTCGCCGCATTGGTCGCTGTCGGGTTGTGCGTCCTGTTGCTGGCCGTGAGCCCCTACCTGGCTTTTGCTGCCTTCATTGCGGCGGTCGTCGCCGTGGTGTACGCCGAACGTCAGGCCCGGGCGCTCGGTGACGAGGCACTTCGCCATGTGGCGGCGATGCGCCGCAACACTCCCGGCGCAGCCCGCCGCAGCACTCAAGACTGAGCGAACCTGCGGCGATCGCCGCCCGGTCGACGGCGGCGTGAGCGCCAGCGGCGATCTGCCGTCGGCGGGCCGACCAACCGGAGTCGGACCATCCGGGGATCGAGACGGCTCAGAACACGCGTGTACCAGGGCAACAGGTCGCGGCTGCTCTGGTCGAGGTGGGTACGCAAGACCGCAGCACGCATCGCCGCAGGTTCCCCTACCCCGTCCGGCGCGTAGGTGGCGCGGGTGACGAAACGGGCCAGTTCGTTCAGCGAGCGGTGATCGATGGCGAACTCGCGGCCGACGATGTTGGCATACTCGATCGGGGTGGAACCCCCCGGAGGGGGTGCGCCGACCAGTTGCAACGCGCCGTTGGCGCCGTTCCAGGCGTTGATCACACATTGCGCCGGCGTGGTCCCGGTGCGGGTGAAGCGCCGCACGAGGGCGGGCATCCACACCATCCAGGCGGCGATTGCAGCAATGCCGAGGGTGATCCACAGCCCGGTGCCGGTTCCACCGCCACCGTCGCTGCCGCTGCCAACCGCCACGATCCGCGGCGCGGTGGTCGGTGTCGCCCCTCGCTGGTCGGTACTGCGTTCGGTCGTCGGGGTGACGGCCGGGCGCGTGGTGGTCGGGCCCGGCTCGGGATCGCCGGTGCCGGGCTGCAACGGGGTCTCGTCCTGGGCCGCCACGACGCCGGTCGCTGCCTCGCTACCCGGAGCGCCACGACCCGGTGTTGGCTCGAACAACACCCACCCGACGCCGTCGAACCACACCTCGGGCCACGCGTGTGCGTTTCTGCCGAGGACGTGGTAGTTGCCGTCTTCGCGCAGTTCTCCGGCGGTGAATCCCACCGCCACCCGTGCGGGCAACCCGAGAGCCCTGGCCATCACGGCGAACGTGCCGGCGAACTGTTCGCAGTAGCCGCGCCGGATGCGCAAGAAGCTGACCATCGCATCGTCGCTGTGGCCGCGCTGCACCGTCAGGTCGTAGGCGAACTCGTTGCGGAACCAGTCCTGCAGCAAACGTGCTTGGTCGTACGGCGTGGTTGCCCCGGCGGTTACCTCACGGGCGGTGTCGATCACCTCCGCGGGGATCTCAGGCAACTGCCAAAACTGGTCGCTTGGCGGGTTCGATGTCGACAGGGTGCGCAGTAGATCCGCCGATGGCACAGACACATCAGCGGTGATGTTGAACACGTCACCTTGTTCCAGCTTGCCGTCGTCGAGCAGCAAGGTATCGGTACCCGACAGCCACAGCACACCGTTCTGCGACACGGTGAGCGGGCGGAATGCGCTCGGCACGAGTTGGCCGCCAAGTCGCGAGATACGGATTCGCTGCTGCACGACGATGCTGTCGGGGCGCTGCTCGCCGAGCTGCCCGCTCGCAGATTCGAGCTGCGCATCCGGCAGGCCCCAGGTGGAACCGTTGAACTGGGACAACCCGGTCGATCGCCAGTAGCGGCCGACCGACGAGTTCATCGTGAACATCTCGGTGTTCGAGCGGTTCACGAGCCGGGAGCGGATGTCGACCAGCGGGCTGAGCACCTCGGTGACATCGGATTGGCTCGTGCGCGTATCGAGCAGCGGCTCGGCGCCGGCGCCTGGCAACATCGGGGCGAACAGCGCGGCGCCGAGCGCTGTCACGGTGGCGCACACCAACGTGGCCGGCAGCGCGGCACCAACGGCGCGACGGCGACGGCCAAGCCACGAATCCGAACCGCCACCGTGGAGGGCGCGAAGCACGGCGACCACCATGAGCGCAGATGCGAACCACACCGCGGCGACCGCGACGCGGTTGCGGTCGGTTCCGAGCGCGGCGGTGAAGATGAACAACACCCCCGCCGGAACCACCGCCTCTGCTCGGCCGAAGGCCCGGAACGCGAAGCCATCGGCGCACATCGCCATCAGCCCAACCCCGAGGGCGGCAGCCAACAAGAACGAACCCTCACTCGGAACCGGTGCCACCGCTGAGGGGAACTGGCTCCAGACAAGCCTCAGGTCGAGGCGCATCAGCGAGATGGTGTCCCTGGTCGGCAACGCCAGGGTCATCGTGTCGCGATAGAACAACAGCGACAGCAATTCGACGATGACGAGCATCACCACCGGCAAAGCGATGAACGCCGGGACCCGCGCGATGCGCAGCAGCGTGCTCGCGATATGAATGACCACCACGACCATCAGCAATGGCCGCACGAACACCCAGTCCGCAAACACACGGCACATCGCGATGGCCGTCACGGTGCTTAACAGCATGACGACGAAGCTGGCGACCACCTCGTCGGTGCTGATCCCGGTGTGTCGCCGTCGTGTCGTGGAGTTCAACGTGCAACCCCGTATGCCTCGGGCAGCCTGGTCGAGTGGGCGAGTGCGCCGGTGAGCTGTGACCACGACTGCACGAAGGCGTCAGCCGATGAGGCATCGACGCTGAACCGGTCGCGCGAGGCTGACCCGGACCCTGACCCGGACTGTGCGGTGGCAGCGATCACCAACGTCTCGTCAGGCCCGATCGATGTGCGCACCATCCGGGCGCAGCGGCTGTCGCCTGATGGTGTCACGACGACGATCAAGCCCATTCCTTCACCCGATGTAAGCGACGGGAGCAACCCGTGCGCTCGTGTCCCTGGCTGGACCGCAGCCAGCCAGCGGAGCGCGAGCGAGGCGACGTCGTGGCCGCGGAGGTCGATGTCGACCGCGATCATCCGTGTCGCCAGCCCCGATGCCACAGCACCGGTGACCAGGCTGGCCGCTGCGGACACGGCCGCCTCGAACGCCTCGCTAGCGGCAGCATTGGTTGTGCCAGACCCGCCGACATGGTCGATGTCCAACACGATGGTGCACCGTTTGACACCCTCGAGCGCGGTCTCTTTGACCACCAGGTCGTGGCTGCGCGCCGAGGCTTTCCAGCTGATCCGGCGGAGGTCGTCGCCGGTCACGTAGGCGCGCAGCGAATGGAACTCGGTACCTGTTTGACCATGCGCCCGAAGTCGCAGGTGGCTACCCAACCGCCCCGCCGATCCACCGACTGGAAAACGCACCGGCGTGTGGTTGGGCATCACCAGCAACTCGCTGCGCCCCGGCAGGGTGAACGTGCGCGAGGCGAGACCGAGGACGTCGCGGCGGCGGGCGCGCATCGGGCCGACGAAGACGAGCCCGCGAGTCGTCGTTGGCAGCCGATATGCGGCGGTCGACCGTTCCCGCGGGCGCAGTGGGGCGAGGTTCATCGTGGCGCCACCGGTCGGCCCGACTGGTTCCCACAGCTGCAGCACGGGGGTGCGGCGGGTGCCCGTGTTGGCGAGTTGGATGTCAACGCGCGCCGCGTCGCCAGCTTGAACCGTGGATGGGTCGACAAGGCGGCGGACTGCCAGGCTCGGCGGGCGCCCGGCCACCGTGACGATCGCCATGATGAGCGCAGCCACGATGCCGACACCAAGCACGAACAGCTCGATGATGCCGAA
Source organism: Acidimicrobiaceae bacterium (assembly GCA_031419375.1). Classification (GTDB taxonomy): domain Bacteria; phylum Actinomycetota; class Acidimicrobiia; order Acidimicrobiales; family Ilumatobacteraceae; genus VFMC01. The sequence continues at coordinate 558 of JANOKQ010000441.1, read as the reverse complement.
GATTCGCCCGATGGCGAACGCGACGGTGCTTAACACGATCGCCCCCCAGCCGCTGCGGGTGAACATCAGCGGCCGACGGGGACCGTCACCGAGTCGAGTACCTCGCGGATTGCGATCTCGCCGGTGAGGCCGCGCGACGCCGCGTCGGGGCGCACGACCACACGGTGCGAGAGCACCGCCGCGGCGACCGACTTCACATCGTCGGGCGTCGCGAAGTCGCGGCCGTTCGCCGCGGCGCGGGCCCGTGTGGCCCGGGCCAGCTGCAACGTGGCTCGGGGCGACAAACCCAGCACCAGGCCCTGGTGGGCGCGGCTGGATTCGGACAGATCGACCAGGTAGGACTTGAGCTGCGGTGCCAGGTGGACCGAGCGGACAGCCGCCGACATGACCACCACGTCGGCGGCGGTGACGACGGGCTGCAGCGTGGCAATGCCAGCAGCGGCCCCATGCGAGTCGAGAATGCCGATCTCGGCCTCGCGGTTCGGGTAGCCGAGCGACAGACGCATGAGGAAGCGATCGAGTTGGCTCTCGGGCAGCCGGTAGGTGCCCTCCTGCTCG
>JANOKQ010000440.1:0-5853 GCA_031419375.1 Acidimicrobiaceae bacterium | reverse complement strand
GAGAGCCGGCCCGCCCCGCCTGGCCCGGTCGCCAACCTGTCGAGCGTCCGCTCACTTCCGCCCTGGCTGGCCGCCTTCGTTGCGTTGCTGGGCATCGCCTCGCTCGGGCACGTGCTCCTCACAACCCTGTGGCGCCGGCGGCTCGAGTTTGGGACGCTTCGCAGCCTCGGACTCACCCCCCGCCAAGCGTTCCTGTGCGTGGTGTGGCAGGCACTCGCGGTCACGCTCCTCGGCCTGGTCATCGGAGTTCCGCTCGGTCTGGCGCTGGGGCGCCAGGCGTGGTTTGCCGTTGCCGATCCGATCAAGGTTGCGACCGATGTCGCCTGGCCGCACGCTCTTTTCGGCTCGGCCATCGTTGCCGCGTTGGCCGTCGCTGCGCTCGTCGCCGTTGTGCCGGGGCTGAGCGCGGCGCGCCTGCGCGTTGCCGAAGCGCTGCGGGCCGCATAGGGGTCCGGTGGCTCGCCGCCAAGCTCCGAGTCCCCGCCTGTCATCCGAGTTCGGAGAGGGGGATCCGAGTGCCGAGCGCGCACCCGTGTGGGCGTTCGACACTCCGATGACATCGACGCACAGCGATGCTGCGGCCAACGCGAGCACCGGCTCAAACCGGGCTGCCGAGGTGCCCGTGGAGTGCGTGTTTAGCACTGGCGGACACTGGGCACTTGACGCATAAGCATTCGCACTGGAGCCGGTGACTGCGGAAGTCCACTGAATCACCCCCCGATTCGGTGTTGTGCCCCCGTGAACGAAGGAGCAGTCCTATGTCCATATTCCAACGACCCCAGATCGATGATCGTGCGTTCGCACGACTCATCGAAGAATCTCAAGACCTACACACCGACGCCATGGTGGCCGGAAGAAGCAGTCTGCCAGACCTGGCCGACTACGCATCTGATCGTCGCCGTGCCGGTATCGAACATGACCCGAAGGTGATCGCGGAGTACACCGAATCCCGCCACAACCTGATTCGCCGCTTGGCGATGTCGGTTGGAGGCGTCCTCGGAGCCGGCGTCGTCAGCACCGCATTTGCCCGCAATGCTGCCGCAGCAGATGGCGACATTGACGTGATGCAACTGCAGACCGCTGTCTCGCTCGAACTACTCGCAGTAGCGACCTACGAAGCAGCCCTCACCTTGCCATTCATTGCCGACGGCAACCCGGTGATCGTCGCATTTGCCGAGACCACGCGGGACCAACACGACGAGCACCGGCAGGCGTTCTCGGCCCAGACCGAAACGCTCGACGGTACCGATCAAACAGGAACGAACCCGAAGTACACCCCCATCGTCGAGGATGCCAAGCCCACACTGAAGGCACCGCTCGACGTCGTGAACCTGGCGGCAACGCTGGAACAGGTCGCCACCGAAACCTACCTGGCCAACCTCAACCGGTTCACCGATGTCACGACACGCGTGCTGATGGCCAGCGTGATGGGTGTCGAATGCCAACACCTGGCAACGTTGCGTGCGGTCGCCGCCCTCCTCGAAGGCGGCGCACCCGAGTTGATCGCAATCCCGTTGGGTGACGGTGTGGCCCAATTGCCCCCCGCAGCCGGCAGCGTTGCATTCCCCGAGCCGTTCCCCGGCGTCACCATGGCCAGCCCACCCGAAGAAGGAGCCGTCTGATGAACGAGCCCACAAGCATCATTCCCACGACCCTCACCCGCCGCCACATCCTCGCCGGTGCGGCTGTCCTCGGCGCCGGCCTCGTGGCCGCCGCATGCGGTAGCGACAGCAGCGACGGTGCGGTCAACACGACCGGGTCGACGACACCGCCGGCCGGCACCACGGCCGGCACAACAGCCGCGACCACTGCGACCACCGCAGTGACCGACGAGACGACGGCCCCCAGCGACGACGCCAACCTGACGGTCGCGATGCTCGCCGCCGGGTTGGAAGTGCTCGCCGTGAACACCTATCAGGCGGCCCTCGACGCCGCCGGTGCCGGTGCCCTCGGCGAAGTGCCCCCGGCCGTTGGCGAATTCGTCACCGTTGCGTTGGCCCAGCACCAAGAGCACCTCGATACCTGGAACGGTGTCATCACCGGTGCCGGCGGCGACGCAGTGACCGAGCCCAATGCCGACCTCCAGCCGGTTGTCGACGATGCGTTCGCTGATGTAACCGATGTCGGCGGAGCGGCAAGGCTGGCGCTGCAACTCGAGCAGATCGCCTCGGCAACGTACCTCGATGCGCAGAACCTGCTCACCGACGCCGATGCGATCATGCTCGCCGGTCAGATGCAGATCATCGATGCCCAACACGCCTCGATCTTGCTGTACGTGCTCGGCGAGTACCCGGTCCCGGACGTGTTCGCGATGACGGAGCTCTCCGCCGCCTGAGCGAGCAAACGGGTTCGGCCGAGGGGCTGGCCGGCGGCTCCGCCGGCCAGCCCCTTTGCCGTACCCGGTGGAGCATTAGATCTCGCTGACGTCGACGACGCGGCGTTCGGCGTTCGACCGGACTGCCGCTTCCGCGAGGATCAAGGCGCGCAGACCTGCCTCTCCGTCTGGCGCGGCGGCGGTGCCTGTGGCAACGGCGCTGACGAAGGCTGCGACTTCGGCCGAGTAGGCGAGCATGTACCGCTCGAGGAAAAAGTTCATCAGCGGTGCCTTCGTGTAACCGTGGGCGCCGGCGAACTCCACCGTCGATTCGTAGATGTTCTCTGCGCGTACCATTCCGAGTGAGCCGTGGACCTCGATTCGCTGGTCGTAGCCGTAGGTGGCACGCCGCGAATTGGAGATCTGGGCGATCTTGCCCGAGGCGGTGACGAGGGTGATTGCCGCCGAGTCGACATCGGCAATTGCCGCGATCGCCGGGTCGACGAGCACCGAGCCAACGGCGTGAACCGAGACCGGTTCCTCGCCGAGCAGGAACCGGGCCATGTCGAAATCGTGGATCGTCATATCGCGAAACAGTCCGCCAGAGCGCGCCATGTACTCGATCGGGGGCGGGCCGGGGTCACGCGAGGTGATCGTGACCATCTCCACCTCACCGATCGCGCCGGCGTCGATCTGAGCCCTGACCGCTGTGAAGTTCGGGTCAAAGCGACGGTTGAAGCCGACCATCAGATGCGCCCCGGTCGCTTCGACGACTGTGAGGCAGTCACGCACCCGCTGCACGCTCAAGTCGATCGGCTTCTCGCAGAAGATCGCCTTGCCGGCGCGCGCCGCCTGTTCGATCAAGTCGGCATGCATGTCGGTCGGAGTCGTGATGAATACAGCGCCGATGTCGGCGTCGGACATGATCTCGTCGATCGTCGCCACACGAGCGTCGTACATGCCTGCCAACGACGACGCCGCATCAGCGAAGGCGTCGGCGACTGCGACGAGACGAGCGTTCGGCGTCGACGCAATCGCGACTGCGTGCACCGTGCCAATCCGCCCGGCGCCGAGCAGGCCGATCGACAGGCCGGTATCGGGGCCAGTAGCGGTGCTGGGATTGGACACGATGCTTCCTTTGTAGCTGGTGAGACTGTGGACTACCGGAGGTTCAACTTGAACGCTTCGACCGCGCCGCCAGGACGCTACGGCGGGACTTCAATGCTCCGTCGGCTTCGGGCGACCCGTCGTGGAACGAACCAAACCACCGGTCGAGCGGGATCGCTCCGTCGGCGTAGTTCACCACGAAGTGCTTGTGGTGCAGGTAGTGCGCCTGGCAGTTCGTGGCGAGCATTTGCTCGGACCCGAGTTCGACCTGGTCGAATCCAGTATGACCTGGCACGGGAGCCAGCCCGGCGTGGAACAGGTGGAACATCGCGTGAATCGGGTGCGAGGGGATCACCCAGTGGATGAGCACACCCGAGAAGTACAGCAGGTGCTCGCCCGGATGCATCGACAGCCCCGACCACGGGCCGGGGTTGCGGTTGCGGTGGTGCAGGCTGTGGATGCGTTTGTACAGCGGCGGCCAATGGATCATCCGGTGCACGAGGTAGAAGTGGAACTCGCGCACCAAGGGAATGAGCAGCATCAACGCCACGAACCACACCGGGTTCGTGGCGAAGTCGAGCCAGGGGATGTGGCCGTTGGCAAGCATCCACATCGTGATCACCTCGTACGCCGTCCAGATGGGAAGCCCGCTGGCGAGCGTCCAGAACACGTTGTCCTTGATCTGGCTGCCGAACGTGAACGCCTCGCTCTCGGCCGCCGGCCACATCGCGTTGTACTTGAAGTGGTTGTCCTGCGCCCGCCGGACGTAGAGGAGCAGATGAAACACGCCATACCAGCACACGATCAGCGCCGCGTTACGAACGAAGATGAGCGCGATCCAGCCGAACGAGAAGGTGCGCATCGTGGCCACTGCAGGGGTAGCCACGAACCACACCGCGACGGTGATTGCGGCATAGAACAGGTTCCATGGTGCGATGTACCCGGGCACCCCGAACACCCACTTCAGATCGCGCGCCGGTGTCGGCGGCCAATCGAACAGCGGCCCACATGCGACACGCCGATTCGGGGTCCAGTCCCCACGTTGATTACGCGTTCCGTAGGTTGTGTCGTCCATTACCACCTCCGAGCGTGCTCACGCGCCGTCTACGCTGGCAACGATTGCAGCATCCGTTGCGCGTTGGCAAGTGCAACCACCTCAAGGTCCGTACGCTCCGCCACACCCGGGTACCAACTGACGCTCGGTGAGGAGCACCACCATGACGAACACAGAAAACGACAGCACCACGACGACGGCGGCGGCGACCGGGCCTGCCCCGACAGCGGCGCAGGTCAAGTTCGGGTGGTTGTCGCCGGTGATTGGCAACCGGTGGAGCGATCACCAGCCGATCGTCGTGCACCAGGACCGCCACATCCTGCCCACCGCTCTCGCGCACTTCGACTCGCTGTGGATCGCCGATCACTTCTACGGCTTCGACGCCAACACCGATCCGTTCATGGAGGCGTGGACCACGCTGACGTGGCTTGCGGCGCGCCACGAGAACGTGCAGCTCTGCCATCACGTGCTCGGTCACGGATACCGGCCGCCGGCGCTCACCGCGAAGATGGCGGCCACCTTGCAGGTGCTCTCTGGCGGGCGGTTCATCCTCGGCATCGGGGCCGGGTGGCGTGAACCCGAGTACCTCGCCTACGGCTACGACTTCCCGAAGGCATCGGTGCGCTTCGCCCAGTTGGAGGAGGTCATCACGATCTGTCGGCTGATGTGGACGCAGGACTCCCCGTCATTCGACGGGGTCCACTACCGCATCGAAGCCGCCGCCGCACCACCGCTGCCCGACCCTGTCCCGCGCATCTGCATCGGTGCATCGGGCGAGCAGATCGGCCTGCCGCTTGTGGGTCGTCTGGCCGACATGTGGAACGGATCGGCTCGCGGCAGCGACGCCGATTGGCTGCGCCGACTCGGCATCGTGCACCGTGCCGCCGAGCAGGCCGGTCGCGACCCTGGCGACATCGAGGTGAGCGTCACGCTCGAGCGGTCGCTGCCCGAGTCCGATGACGACTCGGCCCGCCTGCTCGACGACCTGGCCCACCGGGCCGAGTTGGGCGTGCAGCACTTCGTCATGGACTTCGGTCATCCGCAATCGACCGAGCCCGTGCTCCGCTTCGCCGAACAGGTGATCACCCCACTGAAGGCGGCGATATCACACTGACGGCGTCACACTGACGGCGTTTCGAATGCGGCGGCGACCGGCCACCTCAGCGGCATGCTGTCGATGCCGCGCAACGTCGAGCTGTTCCAGATCAGTTCCGCGCCGGGCGCCAGCGAGTAATTGGGAATGCGGTCGTGCCACGTGCGGATCACGGTGCGCAGTTCCATGCGGGCGAGGTTCGAACCGAGGCAGCGGTGTGGGCCACCGCCGAACGCCAAGCTGCGCATGTCTCCACGACGTACATCGACTCCATCAGCGCCGGGG
>JANOKQ010000439.1:0-2731 GCA_031419375.1 Acidimicrobiaceae bacterium | reverse complement strand
GGTCAACTCCGTGCAGCGCGCCGATCGCCGACCGCAGCGCCGCGGCCGACCGGTCGGGGTAGCGGTGCCACTCCACCGTCGACAGTTCGGCCGCGAACGCGTCGCGCCATGCCAACGGCGGCTCCATCGGCGATTCGTTGGTGTTGAGCCGCACCGCAACGTCGACCTGGGGTGAGTGGTACCCCTCGAGCGCGCGCAGGTCGTCGCGAACGGGTACAGGAATCACGCGCAGCACGTTAGCGATCGCAGGTGTCGGTGGCGCGGCCAGTTTCTGCCGCCGGCCCGCGGCACACTCAGGTCATGACGAGTTCCGCAGCGGCCGAGTTGTCGGTCATCGGTGAACACCTGGCCCGCTACCGAGAGCGAGCCGCGGCAATCGCGCGCACGCTGTCGGCGGGGGCCCGAGACGACAATGGCGATGTGGTTGCCGCTCTGTTCGAGGCGGAACGCGCGCTTCGTACCGCGGAGCGCGCGATCGACCGGTCGACAAAGCTCCTGCACGGCTGACGATCGATCATGCCCGAATCTCACCGAGGGTGAAAACGAAGCAACGGCCCCCAGTGGGGGCCGTTGCTATTGCGAAGTCAGACGGCGGATTCCGACTTCGCCCACAATCCAGGTGGCGGGAACCTGGTTGGTGAACCTATTGTACACCCGTTCGGCAAGAATGCAAGACAGAAGTTCACTACATGCGAGAACCGACTCACGGCGCGTGGAGTTCACGGTCCGTGAGTCGATTGTCAAGATTTCATCTGGGGCTCGGAGATGCCGGCGCGCCCACCGCGTCGTTGCGAAGGTCTCTGCCGAAGCAGCGACGACGGGCAGATGTCTTCGAGCACGCACGCTGCGCAATCGGGTTTCTTGGCGTGACACACTCGACGACCATGCAGGATCGTTCGCAGACTGAACGGTCCCCGTTCTGCAGGGCGAACAAACGCGTTGAGCGCTAATTCGACCTTGACCGGATCGTCTTCGACCGTGAGGCCCAAGCGGCGGGCGAGCCTGCCGACGTGGGTATCCACCGGAAGTCCCGGCAGCCCGAACGCCACGCTGCGGACCACGTTCGCCGTCTTGCGGCCAACGCCGGCGAGCGTGACGAGATCGTCGAGCGCGTTCGGCACCTCGCCGCCGTACCGTTCGACCAGCGCCACAGCCATCGCGATCAGGTTCCTCGCCTTGGCTTGGTAGAAACCGGTCGAACGGACGATCTGCTCCAGCTCAGCGGGGTCTGCGGCGGCCAGGCTGGATGCATCGGGATAGCGGGCGAACAGTGCCGGCGTGACCAGGTTGACCCGCGCGTCGGTGGTCTGCGCCGACAGGATGGTCGCCGCGAGCAACTCGAAGGGGCCGTGGTGGTTCAACTCACATAACGCCTCCGGGTACTCCTCGGCGAGGCGCTGGGCCACGACGGCGGTGCGACCCTTGGGCGTACGCGGTGCGGCCATGGCGATGCAGGCTACGGGGTACGCGACGCGGCGAACGGCCACCGCGGCGCTCCCAACGGAACCGATGATGCTCGATAACCTCGTCACCATGTTTCACATCGAGCGGCGGCCGACCTTGTCGCCGGCCGAGCGATCAGAAATCGTCGCCCTCGTCGACGTCGTCACCGAGGTGAACGGCCACCGACCGATCTCCGACCAACTCTGGTCGGACCTCCGCGAGACGGCTGCATCCGATGTTGTCCATCTGGTCGCCCAACCCGCGGTCGCCCAACCCGCGGCCAGGCCGCACACCGCCAGCGCGGCACCCGATCCGACCGAGATCGCCGGCTACGCCCAGGCCGCACTATCCAATGGTGCCTGGGCGATCGGCGTCGTTGTCAACCCGGTTCGGCCCGACCGCGATCGCCTGATCGACGGCCTGGTTGCAGCGGCGCTCGCGCTCGTGCGCGACAGCGGGGGCGGGCCGGTTCAGTGGTGGGTGCTCGGCGATGACGACATCGCCGATTCGGTCGCCGCACGGCATGGATTCGACGACGTGCGAACGTTGCTGCAGATGCGTGTCGATCTCCCCGTCGCTGCCGGCGTCGCCAGCAATGCTCACCCGGTGGCGGTGCGGCCGTTCCGCCCCGGGCACGACGAAACCGCATGGTTGCAGGTGAACAACGCTGCGTTCGGATGGCATGCCGAACAGGGCGGTTGGGATCTGGCCACCTTGGTCCAGCGCGAACGGGAAGCATGGTTCGATGCGGAGGGCTTCTTGCTCCATGAACGCGACGGTCGACTCGCGGGGTTCTGCTGGACCAAGGTCCATCCGACCGCTGCGCCGCCACTCGGGGAGATCTACGTCATCGCCGTGCATCCCGACTTCCACGGTCTTGGCCTCGGCCGGGCGCTCACCACGGCCGGCCTCGTTCACGTGTTCGAACGGGGCATCACCACGGGCATGTTGTACGTCGACGAAACGAACGTCGCCGCGGTCGGGCTGTACCGCTCGATGGGATTCCGGGTTCATCAACGTGACCGCGCCCACCTGGTGACGGTGCCCCAACCAGCTCGCCTCAGAACCGGAGAACCGCAATGACCGACACCTTGCCCACGTGGAGCGTTGCCGATGTACACGAGTCGCTGACGGCCCGAACGTTCGTCGACGCGATCGAGCAGATGTCCGCCTCCGTCGAGCGGCTCGAAGCACTGTTCGACCACCACGACATCAGGATCACCGATCCGCGAACTGCCGAAGCAGACGACGGCATTGCGTGCGCAGCGGTGATCGAGGCGTACAACCA
>JANOKQ010000438.1:0-7453 GCA_031419375.1 Acidimicrobiaceae bacterium | reverse complement strand
GAATCCTGCCCAGATCAATGTGCCGATCGCGGCGGGCACCGCGGGGTAACGTCGGCGGTTGTGAGCCTGCCGCCGCCCCCGCCGCCCCACGATCGCGGGTCGTTGCCGCCTGCGCCACAATGGAACTCGCCGCCGCCCGGCTATTCGCCGTACGGCACGACCGCACCAACGTCGACCGGCACGAACGGATTGGCGGTCGCGTCGCTCGTCCTCGGTATCGCCAGCGTGATGCTGTTCTGTTTCTTGATCCCGCCGATCCTGGCGATCATCTTCGGAGGCGTCGCGCTGGGTCAGATCAAGCGCAACCCCGGCCAGGGCGGGCGGGGCATGGCGATCGCCGGGCTCACCCTCGGCATCGTCGGCCTGGCGCTGATGGTGTTGTTCGTCGCCGTCGGGTCGTTCTCCGCCTAGCCATCGCGGCCAGCCCCGGTTCGGGAGGCCTCGGTTCAGGAGGCCTCGGTCCAGGACGGCGGTGGCCAGACCTCGGCGTCGGTGATCGTGCCGTTGGCATCTCGGTCCAGAACCCACACCGTCGCTTTGCGCCAATCGGCGTCACCGTGAATCCGACAGCCGCGCCGTTCGAGCGCCATCATCGTCTCCGGGACGAGGTCGCCGTGGGTGCACAGCACGGTCCCATCACCTGATTCCGCCAGTAGGTCGAGCACGCCTTCGAACGCCGATCCCTCGGTCAGCCGCTCGTCGATCGCCACCGGTAGATCGAGCCGCTCGACAAGGGGAACGAGCGTTTCGTGACAGCGCACGTACGGGCTCGACACGAGCGCATTGATCGAACGTTTTGCCAGCCGGTCGGCGATCGCTTCGGCTTGACGCCATCCGTTCTTCGACAGCGGTCGGTCGAGGTCGTCGCCGTGCCAATTGCTGCGGCTGCCCGCTTTGGCATGACGGACGAGGTAGAGCTTCACGCCTCGCCGGTAGCAGCCATGTGCCGTGCCGAAAGCTGCCGGATGATCATGATCAACAGCACCCCGGCCGCGAGTTGGGCCAGCCCTGCGGCCAGGACCAACGGGAGCCGGTCGGTCAACGATACGGCAACATCGTTCGTGGTCGTCCCGAAGCTGAACCCGCCGAAGGACTGGATTCCGCTGGCGAAGGCAAGAACGATCTGGGCGATCATCACGGCAAACCACCCCGTGATCAACGGGCTCACGGGAACGCTGCGCCAGTTGGATCTGGCGTCGCCGGGCTCGGAAGCCCTCCAGTGCTCGCGCAACATCAAGAAGTTGATGATGCTCAGCGTGCACCCGCCGAGGATCCACACGACGATGGTGAGGCCCGACTTCCAGGTGATCTGCCGGTTGAGGTTGGTCAGGTTGCCGGCAATCCGGTAGCTCCACAGGATCGAGATGACAAGTGCGGCGATGCCGACCGCAGCGAACAGCACCGTCACCGTGAGGAACGGAACGATCGCGTCGTCGAACTCGCCGGAGTCGATCTGGCCGGCGATTAAATCATCGGCCTTACCAACGAGTGCGAGCTGCAGGATCAACACGAGCGCGATGAACGCCAGCCCGATGGCCTGCAGGATCACCAGCGCCTTGGTAAGACCGCCAATCCCCTTGGTCGGGCCGGTCGGGCCGTCGAATCCGCCGTAGGCCACGTAGCCGGGTGGCGGTGACATGTTCGGCGGCGGAGGGGGCGGGGGAGGGGCAAATCCACTCATGCGGCGCACCCTAATCTGTCGATGTGCCTGTCCACGGGGAGTCCACGAACAGCGCGTCGCTGCTCAGTCAGCTGATCTTCAGACTGGGGCTGAAGATCTTGCGTGGCTTGAGTTCGACTGCGATTCGGTGGGCGATCTCGTGGAACATCTTCGCCGCCTCGCTGTCGGGCTGCACCGCGGTGATCGGGCGTCCGGTGTCGCCGCCCTCGCGCAACGCGGGCAGCAGCGGCAACTGGCCGAGCAGCGGGACGCCCAGTTCCTCGGCAAGGATCGCCCCACCGCCGGAACCGAAGATCTCGTAGCGCTTGCCGTCGTCGCCGGTGAACCAGCTCATGTTCTCGATGATGCCCTTCACCGGAAGGTTGACCTTGGCAGCCATCGCTGCCGACAAGCTGGCCACTTTCTGCGCAGCCGGCTGCGGGGTGGTCACGACGTACACCTCGCCGCAAGGCAGGTACTGGCTGAGCGACAGGGCGATGTCGCCGGTGCCGGGCGGCATGTCGATCAACAAGAAATCGGGCTCGTCCCAGAACACGTCGGTGAGGAACTGCTCGAGCGCCTTGTGCAGCATCGGGCCGCGCCAGATCACTGCCTGACCTTCCGGCACGAAGTAGCCGATGGAGATGCAGCGCACGCCGTACGCCTCGGGCGGCACAAGCATCTGGTCGATCACCACGGGCTCGCGGTCGGTACCGAGCATGCGTGGCACCGAGTAGCCGTAGATGTCGGCGTCGACCACCCCGACCGAATATCCCTGAGCGGCGAGCGCCACGGCCAAGTTGACGGTCACGCTGCTCTTGCCGACGCCGCCTTTGCCCGAAGCGATCATCAGCGGACGGGTCTTCGAGCCCGCCTCGCCGAAAGGCGATTTGCGGCCTTCGGCGTGGCCGTGGGCCTGGCCCTGACCGGCAGTCGAGCCGGGATCGCCGTGCAGCATGATCCGTACTGCTTCGCGTTCCTTGTCGGTCATCACCGTGAAATCGAGCGACACTGCGCTCACCCCTGGCAGCGGCATCACAGCCCCGCTGACCCGGCTTTGGATCTCGTTGCGCAGCGGGCAGCCGGCGACGGTGAGGGCGATCTGCACCGCTACACGGCCGTCCGGGTCGATGGTGACGCCACGGACCATGCCGAGATCGACGATCGATCGGCGTAGTTCCGGATCTTCGACCGGGCGCAGAGCTTCGATGATCTCGTCGTTGGTGGCCATCGGTGGACTCCTTGTCGCTGGGTGGGGGTCCCTGGGTGGGGGTTGCAGGATGGGGGCCGCCTGCATAGGTAGAATACCGGCCGTGGATCGCAACAAACCCAGCGCCGTGGTGCTCGTGCCGCCGAGCGCTGAGCGCGACCGCGATCATGGAGCGTTCACCGCAACGGTTTCGGCCATCACCAACGCGTTCGGCGATCCCACCCGACGGGGCATCTACCTGTTCGCCCGGTCCGCCGAGCACGGTGTGACCGCAGCACAGGTCGCCAGCGAGTTCGGACTGCATCCCAACGTCGCCCGCCACCATCTCGACCGGTTGGCCGCCGGCGGATACCTCGAAGTCGCCGTCGAACGGGCCGAGGGGTCCGGTGCCGGCCGCCCGTCGAAACACTATCGCTCGGCATCAGACACACTGCCCGATGTGCCGGTGCGTAGCGACGACCTGGTGCTCACGCTCCTCGGCCGTGCGCTGTCGTTGATCCCCCAGGCGCAGGCCGAGGAGATGGCCGAACAGGTGGGCCGTGAGTACGGGGCCACCATGGCAGCTGGGCTCACCGGCAGCGGCTTCGCCGTTGGGCAGCGCTCGCTGCGCTCGGCGCTGCAGTCGGTGGCCGACGCGCTCACCGCACACGGGTTCGCGGCTCACACCGATCAGCGCAACAACCAGTTGCGGATCATCAACAACCACTGCCCCTTTGGCGATGTGGCGATCGAGAACCCGGTCATCTGCGCCGTCGACCGGGGCATGGTCAAGGGGATGCTCGCCGCGCTCTACGGCGACGCTGAACCCCTGCAGCAGGAGTCGCTCCCAATGGGCGACACCTTCTGCGCGACCGCCATCTGAGGCCGGTCGGCCCGCCCGGCCATGCATCCGGGCAACGCGGGTGTCATGGAGCCGGTCGCGCTACGGTTCGGCGGGTCCCGAGGGGCACCGGTTCGTCGGATGAACAGTGGAGGAGACATCGTGTCGCAGCAGGTTCGTGGAGTGATTGCCCGGGGCAAGGGATTGCCGGTGTCGATCGAGACCATCGTCATCCCCGACCCCGGCCCCGGCGAGGCTGTCGTTGCGATCCATGCGTGCGGCGTGTGCCACACCGACCTGCACTACCGCGAGGGTGGGATCAACGACGACTTCCCGTTCCTGCTCGGCCACGAGGCTGCCGGTGTGGTCGAGTCGGTCGGTGAGGGCGTCACCAATGTGGTGCCTGGTGATTACGTGATCCTCAACTGGAGGGCGGTGTGCGGCACGTGCCGCAGCTGTCGGCGGGGCCGTCCGCAGTACTGCTTCTCGACGTTCAACGCGACGCAGAAGATGACCCTGACCGACGGCACGGTGTTGTCGCCGGCGCTCGGCATTGGTGCGTTCGCCGACAAAACCCTCGTCGCCGCAGGCCAGTGCACCAAGGTCGATCCCGCCGCACCGGCCACTGTCGCCGGCCTGCTCGGCTGCGGGGTGATGGCCGGGATCGGTGCCTCGATCAACACCGGCGGCGTCGGCCGTGGTGATTCGGTTGCCGTGTTCGGCTGCGGCGGCGTCGGCAACGCGGCCATCGCCGGTGCCCGCCTGGCCGGGGCGCACACGATCGTGGCCGTCGACCTCGACGACCGCAAGCTGGCCTGGGCCACCGAGTTCGGGGCCACCCACACGGTGAACGCGACGAACAACGATCCGGTCGAGTACATCCGCAGCGTCACCGGCGGCAATGGTGCCGACGTCTGCATCGAAGCCGTCGGCCACCCGGCGGTGTACCGCCAGGCGTTCGACGCCCGCGACCTGGCCGGCACCGTGGTTCTCGTCGGGGTGCCACGACCTGACATGACCATCGAGTTGCCGTTCATCGAGATGTTCGGCCGCGGCGGCCAGCTCAAGTCGTGCTGGTACGGCGACTGCCTGCCGAGCCGCGATTTCCCGATGCTGATCGACCTGTACCTGCAGGGTCGGCTCGACCTCGACCGGTTCGTCTCGGAGACGATCTCGCTCGACGGTGTGGAGGAGGCGTTCCACAAGATGGAGCGCGGCGAGGTGCTCCGCAGCGTCGTCGTGATGTAGCCAGGTGTGACCCGGTGTCGGGCTGGTCGCGGGCTACTTGCGGTGCTGCGCGTACTCGATCACCCGGGTCATCACGATGTCGTCCACTTTGGCGACCGCGCCGCAATCGAACGGCGGCTGCGGGTCGTACTCGATCATCAACTGTGCTGCTTTCGCGGCGGTGTCGTCGAACAGGATCTCCACCAGGCGCAGCGCCATGTCGATCCCGCTCGACACGCCCGCCGCGGTGATGATCCGCTCGGGGAGGTGCTCGACCACCCGCTGCGCCGTGGCGATCGCCCCGGTCTGTTCGAGCTCGGGATACACCGACCAGTAGCTCGTCGCGGTGAGGCCCTGCAGGAGCCCGGCGCCGCCGAGCACCAGTGAGCCGGTGCACACCGACGTGGTGAACGTGGAGGTGCGATGCGCGGTGCGCACCCAGTCGAGCACCCGTTCGTCCCCCATCAATGCGCGGGTGCCGACGCCTCCGGGAAAGACCACGATGTCGGGGTTTGGCATCTCTTCGAACGTGGCGTCACGGGTGATGCCGAGGAACCCATTCTCGCTGCGCACCTCGCCGCGCTCGTGGCCGATGAAGGTGACATCGACGGCCGGGATGCGTTGCAACACCTCATAGGGCCCGATCGCATCGAGCGCGGTGAACTGGTTGAACAGGGGGATGGCGACTTGCATGGGGTTGCCTTTCAGTGAGCGGTACGAGGTGAGTGTGCGGGGTGCGGGGTGCGGGGTGCGGGTTTCAGCGTGCGGGCGCGTTATGCGGTCAGTGTGCGGTGGGGGAACGGAGTTTCAGGCTGCTGAACCGAAGCGGCGGCGGTAGTGATCGGGGGCCACCCCGATCCGGCGGACGAATGCCCGGCGCATCGTCTCGGATGTGCCGAAACCGATGCGGCGGGCGATGACGGCGACGGTATCGGCGGTGTCTTCCAGCATCCGCCGCGCCGCCTCGACTCGGATCCGCTCGACGTAGAGCCCTGGCGATTCCCCGACCTCGCCGGCGAACACGCGGGTGAAATGGCGCGGGCTCATCGACGCCCGCGCCGCCAGCGAAGCGATTCGGTGATCAGCACCCGGGTCGGCCTCGATCGAGCGCTGGACGTGGGCGAGTGACGGTCGTTCGGCTCGTGGCATCCACACCGGGGCGGCGAACTGGGTTTGCCCACCGGGGCGGCGCAGGAACATCACCAGCCAGCGGGCCACGGTCTGGGCGACCTCGGTGCCGTGGTCGTCTTCCACCATGGCCAGCGCAAGGTCGATGCCGGCGGTCACCCCCGCAGAGGTCCAGATGTTTCCGCTGCGGGTGAAGATCGGATCGGGATCGACGGTGAGTTGCGGATACTCCAGCGCGAGGCGGTCGGCTCGCGCCCAATGCGTGGTCACGGTCAAGCCGTCGAGCAGACCCGCCTCGGCGGCCAAGAACGTGCCGGTGCACACCGTGGCGATCCGCCGCGCCCGCGGTGCTGCAGCACGCAACCACGTCACCAGCGCTGCGTCGTCGCAGGCTTCGTGGACACCGAACCCGCCGGCAATCATCAACGTGTCGATCACGGCGGCCCGCGCCGGCAGTGGCTGCGTGGCGATGCCGAGCCCACTTTCCGAGGTGATCGTCGACCCGCCGGCCGACACGACGGCGACGCGATACGCCGGTTCAGCGTGTTCGTGGCGGCCACGGGTGGACATGCCGTCGAGCACCTTGCTGGCCCCGACGAAAACCTCGAGTGGCCCGACAAGGTCGAGTGCCTGGATGCCGGGGTAGGTGACGATCACAACCTGACAGGTGCTCCGTTGGGCGACCGGTGGGCGTTGCGGCTGACGGGGCATGTCGTCGAGTGTGCTGCATCACGCAGATGACGTCAATGACATGTAGCCCACGAAACGTGCCATTACGGCCCCAAGGTGCCCCGCGGCCGTTCAGCGGACCCTGTCTGTGGCACCGCTTTGTGCACCGCAGGCTGGCGCAGCGACGATCGTTGCGTACACTCGGCGGTCATGGATCTCCGCATCGGCGTCACTCAGTCCCCCCGTGAACTCAGCATCGAACTGGCCGACGACACCGATCGGGTCGAGTTGCAGAAGAAGATCGACGCTGCGCTTAGCGGTGCCGTTGACGTGTTGTGGGTGACCGACAAGAAGCAGCGTGATGTCGGTGTGGTCGCCGCCAAGATCGCCTTCGTCGAGATCGGCTCGGCAGAGGGCGAACGGAAGATCGGATTCGGCGGCTGACACTGCTCGACCGCCGTCTCCTGTTCGTCACCGGCAAAGGTGGCGTCGGCAAGACCACGGCCGCCGCCGCGCTCGCCGAGCTTGCCGCCGGGCTCGGTAAACGCACGCTCGTGTGCGAGATGGATGCCAAGGGCGCGCTCGCTGCGGCGTTTGATGTTGCCCCGCTGAAGTTCACGGCGACGGAGATCGCCCCACGCTTGTACGGCATGGCGATGAACACCGAGGATTCGCTACGCGAGTACCTGCGCTTGTACGTGCGGGTGCCACTCGTCGGGCGGATCGGGCCGTTGGCGCG
>JANOKQ010000437.1:0-4187 GCA_031419375.1 Acidimicrobiaceae bacterium | reverse complement strand
GACGGCGACTCGTCAGGAATCGTGTACCCGGGGGACGCCTCGGCCAACGCCTCGTCTCCGCCGGGGCGACCGCATTGGACAACGAAGTCGGCGATCACGCGATGGCAGCCGGTGCCGTCGTAGTAGCCGTAGCGGGAGAGTACGACGAAGTTGTTGACGCTGCCGGGTGACGACGCGGGATCGAGGGTGATCGTGAACGGACCCTTGTTGGTGACCACTTCGGCGGTAAAAGTGGCGGTCGGGTCGATGCACAACTGTGGTGCACCGTCGAACGCGTCGGGCTGCGCCGTCGATCCGTCGGCCTCGGGGCATGGCCCGGTGCCGTAGCTGAACTCCCGTGCCACCGTGGCGGTCGGGGCCTCGGTCGAGATCGTGGCGGGGTCGACAGTGCTGACGGGGGTGGTATCGACGGGCAGCGTCGCCAGCGTGGTTGCGGGCTGCGCTCCGTTGTTGTCGTCGCTGAACAGATATGCCAGCCCGAACAACAGCACCAGGCCTCCTCCGACGACAGCCACGATCTGAAACGTGCGCCGACGGGTCTTGTCACGCCGGGCCTGGCGGGCCATCTCGTGAAGCTTTTCTTGACGGTTGACCTTTTGACGTTCTCGTTTGACGGTACCCACGGGGACCGCAGGATAGCGGCACACCGGCGCTGCGCGATGTCACGCTTCGCGACCGCAGTGGCAGCAACGTCTCAAGTCGCGCGCCCGCAGTGCCGAACTTGTCTCATGCGGTCGGTTGTGACGCGCACTGGACAAGCGGAGTGGATATGAACCCTCACGAGAGGATGACCGGACGATTGGCATCGGTCGTGGCGCTGTGCTTCGGCGCGGCCTATCTGGGGTGGCGGATCACCTCAACCCTCAGCGGCGTCCCGGTCTGGCTCGCGATCACCACCCTCATCGTCGAGATCGTGGGGTTCATCTCCGTTGCCGTCTACGTCTGGGCGATGTGGCACGCGCCGCAGCACCGTCAACCCGTCAGCCTCACCGACAACGTCGGGGTCATCATTCGCAGTGCCGCCGGCGATATCGGGGCGCTCCGTGCCACCGTGCTGGCAGCGAGTCACCTCGGCCCGATCACCATCGTCGACCCGTACGCCCGACCCGAGGTAGCGGCGCTGGCCGCCGAGCGGAGCACCAGGTATGTGGCCACGGCCCCCGACGATATTGACGGACTGATGCAGGCCATCGGTGACACCGACGCGGCCAAGGTGCTGGTGTTGGGGGCCGGTGACATACCCCGACCCGACGTGCTCGACCGCCTGTTGCCGTGGTTCGACGATCCCTCCGTGGCCATCGTCCAGGGCATGGTGGTCGCCTCGCTCGCCGAGTCATCCGAGCACGGTTCCGGCGGTACCCACGACAAGGACTTCGAGCGCGGGGCACTTGGGCCGATGCTTGGCACACGTGGGCTAGCGCGGTTCTGTGGCTCCGGTGCCTTGATCCGTAGTGCCGCGGTTCGTGGTATCGGCACTGTGACTGGATCGGCCCCGATGGTGGAAGCGGAGATCACGACGGCGTTGTTCGCTGCGGGCTGGCGGATCGTCGCCCCTGGAGGAGACCCGGTCGTGGCGGTCATCCCGATCGCGACACCCAACGACGTGGAATCGTTTCGCGCCTGCGAGGCCAGCGCGGCACGAGCCCTGCTGCTCGGCAGTTGCGGGGCCTTGCGATTCAACAGCCTGCGCCCGGCGCAGCGCCTCGCGCTGATCGCGCATGCAATCAGGCCCCTCGGCGGCATCCGCCGCACCGTGATCATCGTGTTGCTCCTCGCCGCACTGTTCTCGGGGGTTGCGCCGTTCAACGCCGACGTGGCTCGGATGGCCACCTTGTGGGCACCGTGGTTCGTACTGTCGTCGCTCGGAATTTGGGCGATGAGCGGTGGAACGCTGCGCCCCGGAGACCGTGTCCGGGCGTCGATGCGCGTGCTCGGGGCCTCGTGGCGTGGTGTCATGGCCCCCAACGGCCGTCCTGACGCGGCACAGCACGTCCTCACCGGGGCCTTCGGGGTGCATCACGGCGCTGCGTCGGCGGCCGCAATCGGTGCGATCGGCGTGGTGGTCGGGCTACGAGCGTTCAGCGATCGTGTCGGTCACACGCTGGCCCGCATGGACCCGGGCGAACGGGCTGTGCTGTTGCTGGTCGCGTTGTGGTCGCTCGGTGGCGGACTCGACGCCCTCTGCCTGCTGGCCCGCCGGGCTCAGGCGCGCCGGGCCACCCGCGTCGTGGCCTCGCTGTCGGCCACGATCAACGAGCGGGCCGCCCTGGTCGTCGATCTCACCCAGCTCGGAGCCGGTGTGCTCGGTGTGTTCGACCTCGAGGTCGGCGACCGGGCGGAACTCGACGTGGTGCTGCCGACCGTCACGGGCTGCGTGTCGGCAACGCTGCCGGTGTTGGTTCGCAACGTGCGCACGGACTTCAGCGGTGAGCGCCGGCTCGGTGTGGAGTTCACCGCTGTCGCCACCTACGAAGCCGACGCCCTGGCCGAGTTCTGCATCGTGCAACCCGCACTCGAGGTGTTGGGGGCGGCGGTCGTTCCCGCCACCTCGGCACCGATCCACCAGATAACGGTGCTCGATGACCGGATCCTCGTACCCCGCCGGATCGGCCTGCGTGCCGCAGCGCTGGTCGCGGTGTTCGGGGCGTTGTCGAGCTCGATGCCGACGGCGGCCGACGCTGCCGGCCCAAGCGCGCGGGTGTTCAGGGGATCAATCGCCGTCGATGCGAACCTGTCCGGCCCGGACGCCGACGACACGACCGACGTCGACACACCCGACACACCCGACACGACCGACGTCACCGACGTCACCGACACATCCGACACACCCGCCACACCCGCGACGGCCGACGTCACCGACACATCCGACGTGAGCGGGACGGGACCCGAGTCGGATGGGCGTTCCGCGGGACCAGCAGATCCGGCCGGTGCGGTCGTCACCGCCGTCTGTTCACGCGACGCCGGCAGCGACGGCGTGCACGGGACATCCGATGACATCTATGGCACGCCGGTGAGCGATGTCGTCGACTCCAACGGGGCATACTCGCTCACCCTCGACGGCGAGGCGTGCTGGTACACCGTGGCCCCGCCGGCGGGCCACCTCATCAGGCCCGACTCCAGCTCGCTCGAGTCTCTCCTGACCCCGCAGGTGATCGATCTGTCGGCGTCGACATTTGCGCCGGTGACGATCACCATGACGGCGCGGCACGCGGAGTCGACCGCCACGAGCGAACCAGCGAACACCGTGACGATCGACGACGTGGTCTGGGCGGATCTCAACGGTGACCGTGCCGTGCAGGCCGACGAACCGCGCATCGCCGGGGTGACCGTGACGGTGTATGACGTCCCGGGTGCCGTGGTCGCCACCTCGATCACCGACGCCGACGGCTTGTTTTCGTTCACAGGGCTGCCCGAGGGCCGATACCACATTGGCGTGTCGAACCTTCCGGACGGCTACGTGCCCGATCCCTCATCGGCAAACCCGTTCGGGCAGACGAACACCTTCGACTCGCACGCCACCGGAGACGTGGACCTTGCCATTGGCCTGGTCGCGGCGAGCGCACCGGTCGAGCGGGGCTCGGACAACCTGACGGGCCAACAGGCTGGTCCGCCGAAAGCCGTGTCGACGCGGCTCCTTGCACAACCAACCTCCGCCGAAACCGCACCGCTGCGGAGCAGCAACAGCACGCTGCCAGGCCTGGTCGTGGTGCTGCTTGCCAGCATCATCGGTTTCTCAGTCGTGGCCGGATCGTTGCGGCCGAGCGGCACGGCGCCCGCCCGAGTCCGCCACCGCTGATCCGATGCGCCAGACAGGAGCGCGCCGGTGCAGTGTCTCGAATTTGTAATCTGTGTTGGTGTCAGGGTGTGTGGCCGGAGGTCTACGACGGAGTTCCCGCGGCGCGCGACATTGATCGGATTTCGGGCATGCCGGTGAAGCGGGTGGTACCGAACCGGCTTGTGCAGTCCTGGTTCAGGCGGCGCGGATGGTTGGTTGGCCGTGTGGTTTGGAGATGAGGGGGCGTCCGTCGGGGGTGGTGAACTCGGCATCGGCGTTGGCGAGGAGGCGGATCTGCCAGTTTTGGCGGTGGATCAGGTGATGGTGGTAGCTGCACAGCATCAGCAGGTTGTCGAGTTTGGTTTCGCCGAACCTTCGCCACCAAAGAATGTGATGAGCATCGGCGAATCTG
>JANOKQ010000436.1:0-6189 GCA_031419375.1 Acidimicrobiaceae bacterium | reverse complement strand
GTTTGATGTATGGCAACGCCTCGACCAGCACCGCGGCGCGCACTTCAGGACGTGACTCGGGATGTGACTCCGGGCGCAACTCGAGCATGTCGGCCTGCATGTCGCTCACGGGTACATCCCGACCTTCTGTAAGCCAGCGGTCTCGTCGAGCCCGAGCGCGATGTTGGCGGACTGCACGGCGGCCCCACTCGCTCCCTTGCACAGGTTGTCGAGGGCGCAGATCGAGATGACGGTGTTGGTGCGTTCGTCGTAGCGGGCGGTGAGGAACGACATGTTCGTGCCGAGCGCGGCCTTGGTGCTCGGTGATGTCGGCCTGACCACCACGAAGGGCTCCTTGCGGTAGCGCCGGGCGAGGCAGGCCAGTAGTGACTCGGTGGTCACTGGGCGCAGCGGCTTCGAGTAGCACGTGGCCAGAATGGCTCGGTTGAGCGGGGCGAGGTGCGGGGTGAACAACACCGTGCACGAGCTGTCGGGGCCGAGCGACGAACCGACCACCTGCTCGATCTCGGGCGTGTGGCGGTGATCGAGCAAGCCGTAGGCGCGCAGATCTTGGTCGGCCGAGCAGAACAGCGAGTCGTGTTTGAGGGCGCGCCCGGCGCCGCTGATACCGGTGATGCTGTTCACCACCAGTCCGTTCGGATCGACCAAGCCGGCTGCGACGAGCGGCTCGAGCGCCAGTGCCGCAGCGGTGACGTGGCACCCCGGTGTTGCCACCAACTGCGCACCGCGAAGTGGTTCCCGGTCGAGTTCGGGCAGCCCGAACACGGCCGACTTCAACAGCTCGGGCTGGTCATGGTCGAATCCGTACCAGTGGGGGTACAGCGATGCGTCCTTCAACCGGTAGGCGGCGGAGAGGTCGACGACGCAGGCCACCTTGCCGACGAGAGTGGGGGCCAACGCCATGCTGGCATCGTGAGGCAGGCCGAGGAACACCAGATCCAGATCGTCGATACGCCCGTCGTCAAAGGTCTCGAACACCAAGTTCGGGTAGGCCCCGCCGATGCTCGGGTACAGCGAACTGGCCAGCGTTCCCGCCTGCGTGTCACCGGTGGCGTAAACCAGGTCGAAGTTCGGGTGCTGCGCGCACAGGCGCATCAGTTCGACACCGGTGTAGCCCGATGCGCCGACGATGCCGACACGGACAATTCTTGTGGACGCACTCATTCGCATAATCATACGAATATCTGCATGTTCATGCAACTATTTCGCGCTCGGCAAGCGCGCTTCAACCCGACCGACCCTGCGCGCGCAGGAATCCCACGCATTGCCAACAATTTGACGAAGTCTTGATCAAGTCCAGCCGGTTCACGTCTTGTCGTCTTGAGGCACCGTCGTTATGGTCACCGCGTGGGTCGAGCAACGGGTGAACGGAACAGGCTCAAGGCGGTCCTGGCGGCTAGCGACATGGCGATGCTGGTGTTGGCTTGGGTGCCGCTGCTCCTCACTGGCGTGGCCGTGACCGGATCGAGACGAACCACCGATTCGCTGTTGATCGCCGTGACGGCAACCATCGGAGCCAGGTTCATCATGATCTATCAGGGCCTGTATCTGTCGCGGTTGTGTGCGGTGCGCTCGATCGAGATTCGCTTGCTCGTCCGCTCGGCCGCCTACACCGCCGTGGCCCTGCTGGTGATCGACCGTGTGGTGCTGGCACGAATTGACACCGTCATCTCGATCACCGAGATAGTGCTCGGCTCAGCACTGATGGTCGTGGCGCTCGTCGTCGAACGCAGTGTGTTTCGCAGCGTTGTGCGCAGCACCCGGCACAGCGGTGACAACGCGCGCGACGTACTGGTGGTCGGTACCGGCTGGCACGCCGCACGACTGGTGTCGCTCATCGGCGATCACCCGGATTACGGCATGCGCGTTGTCGGCGTGGTGGGCGACCGTGAACCCGCCCGGACCAACGGTTTGCTCGCGCTGTGGAAGGGCCCGATCGACGACACCGAACAGATCGCCGTGTCCACCGCGGTCACCGGCGTGGTGCTGAGTGCGGCGGCGTCGGAGCACCCCGAGATCAGCAGCCTGGTCAAGCGCCTGCAGCGGCGGCGCATCCACGTTCAGGTCTCCAACGGGCTGGCCGGGTTCGACGTGCAGCGCCTGCGCCAACTGCACCTCGCCCACGAGCCAATGATCTACCTCGAGCAGTCTCGGGCCAGTCGGCTCGACCGGTTCGCCAAGCGCTCCATCGACGTGAGTTGCGCGCTTGCCGTACTCGTCGTGTTCTCACCCGTGCTGATCGCTTGTGCGGCGGCGATCAAGTTCACCGATCATGGTCCGGTGCTGTTCAAGCAAGTGCGGGTCGGCCGTCACGGCCGACCGTTCGAGGTGTACAAGTTCCGCACGATGGTGGTCGATGCCGAAGACCGTCTTGCGGCCCTTGAAGCCGCCAACGAGCGAACCGGCCCCCTGTTCAAGATCGACGTCGACCCCCGCGTAACGACGATCGGCAAGATCCTGCGGCTTACCAGCCTGGATGAGGTGCCGCAGTTGTTGAACGTGTTACTGAATCAGATGAGCATCGTCGGCCCGCGTCCAGCCCTGCCGAGCGAGGTCATCGAGTTCGACGCAGAGCTCCGCCGTCGCGAGGATGTCAAGCCGGGCATCACCGGCCTGTGGCAGGTCGAGGCCCGCGATAGCCCATCGTTCGACGCGTACCGGCGGCTCGATCTGTTCTACGTCGACAACTGGACCGTCGCCGGCGACATCGACATCATGATCGACACCTTCGAGCACCTCCTCGGTCGCCTCGTCCGCTCGGCACGCGGCAAGCAGGCGCACGTGACACCGATCAACAGCGCTGTAACCGACACATCCGCTCGTCCGCACCGCATCGACGAACCCCAGTCCACCGTCGCCTGACAACGTCATGCGGTAGGTCTCACGGAGCGCCCACTGCGGGCACATTCCCGAACATGTGGCGCGAGCGCGTGTCGAAAAATGCACCGTAGAGGAGGGTTCGTCGACACGCCGCGCTCCCGTGTCCGGGGTGACGCGGGCAGACTGGTGGGGTGATCGTGCCGAACTCGTCCCTGCGCGGACGCCTCCTCGTGGCAACGCCGCCGCTCGACGATCCCAACTTCGACCGGACAGTGGTGTACATGCTCGAGCACCACGACCTCGGTGCCGTCGGCGTGGTGCTGAACCGCCCCGGCGCCCCGATCGATCTGCTGCGCAGTCCCGGCGACAACTCGTCCGGCGACGACTTCCCTGGCGACAACTCGTCCGGCGACGACTTCCCTGGTGACGATGATGTGGACGTCGAGGCCCGGCGGCGCTCGATCAACTCGTGGCTCGACATTGTGTCGGCACCGCAGTCGATCTTCGTCGGTGGTCCGGTGGCGGAGGATTCCCTGATCGCTGTCGCCCGCGGACAACGCCGCAACGATGCCGGATGGGGGCCGGTGACCGATTCGCTCGGCACCGTCGATCTGAGCTGGATGCCATCCGAGGTCGCCGAGAACATCGATGCGCTGCGCATGTTCCAGGGGTATTCGGGTTGGGCCCCTGGGCAGCTTGAAGCCGAGATCGCGGTCGGCGGCTGGATGGTGTTCGACACCGAACCGGGCGACGTGTTCACCGAGACACCGGACACGCTGTGGCGCGACGTGGTTCGCCGCCAAGGCGGGGCGTTGCGCTGGATCGCCGACTCCCCCGACGACCTCTCGGCCAACTGATCCGCCCGCGCCCCGCCGCCCGCGCCCCGGCGACTGCGATCCGTCCGTGACCAACACGCGCCACCAGAGCGCACACCGGACACGAACACGCGCCACCACGCCCGCCGGATGAACGATTCGGCTACGAGCGCAGGGCTCCGCCGAGTTTGACGACTGCGGCGACTGCTTTGTCGCGGACTGCGGCGATGTCGGAGTCGGTGAGGGTGCGGTCGGAGGCTTGGAGCCGGAGGCGGTAGGCGAGGCTGCGGTTGCCTTCGGCGACCCCGCTCCCGCGGAACACGTCGAACAGGCGCAGGCTGGCCAGCAGCCCTCCAGCCGATTGACGGATCGCCTTGTCGACACGCTCGGCCGCCACCGTGTCAGGCACCTGGAACGCCAGGTCGATGTCCGTGCTCGGAAACCGGCTGTTCGGCTTCCACTGCACGATCTTCGGTTCCGCGGCCAGTAACACCGACAGGTCAAGCTCGAGCCAGGCAACCCGTTCCGCCACACCGAACGCATCAAGCACGTCGGGATGGATCTCCCCCACCGAGCCGACCACGTCACGCCCGACCGACAGCGTCGCCGACCGAGTGGGGTGCATGCCCGGCGGCACCTTGCCCTGATCGACGCGAGCACCGAAGCCCATCGCGCTGGCAAGCTCGCGCCACACAGCCATCGCCTCGGGAGCGGTCCCGCCGGCGAGCGCAACAGCCAGGCCTTCGTACTCCGGCGGCAGATCGCTCGTCCGGTCGCCGGGCGGGTACACGTGGCCGATTTCGAACAGGCGCACACCCGGTCGGCGGTGCGACTCGTTGAACGCGAGCGCACGAAGCAAGCCCGGCCGCATCGATGGGCGCAGCAGGTCTTCGTCGGCCTGCAGCGGGTTGGTGACCCGGATCGCGTCGCCGGCCAACGAGGCATGGACGAGGTCATCGGCATGAAGGAAGGTGTCGGTGATCGCCTCATCGAGGCCGATGCCAAGCAGCACCTCGCGCAGTCGGCGGCGGCGGTGCTGCACACCGCTGAGGCGGCCGTGCATACTCGAGCGCGGCACCACCGCGCCGATCGTGTCGTAGCCGTAGTGACGGGCGACTTCTTCGACGACGTCGATCTCGGCGTGACTGTCGGTCCGCCACGATGGCAAGGCGATCGTCAGCACCGCCCCATTCGCGTCGCCGCCGTCGACATCGAGGCGGTGGTACCCGATCGGCGCGATCAGCGCCTCGATCTGCGTCGCCGTCAATGCGGTTCCAAGCAGCCGGTTGACCTCGCTGACGCGCACGTCGGTACTGCGCTGCTCGGGAGGCAGCGACGGGTGGCGTTCGTCGACGGCACCCGCGTGCACGACCAGGTGCGGGCAGGTCGCACGCAGCAACTCGACGAAGCGCGCTTGGGTTCGCTCGATGCCGTATGGGTCGACGCCTCGTTCGAAGCGGCCGGATGCCTCGGAGCGCACACCGAGGCGGTTCATCGTGCGGGTGATTGCGGTCGGCTCGAACACAGCGACCTCGAGCGCCACCACGGTTGTCGTCGGCACGATCTCGGATTCGAGGCCGCCCATCACGCCGCCGATGCCGATCGGTACATCGTCTCCGTCGCAGATCAACACGTCGTCGGCGGTCACACTGCGGGCTACACCATCGAGGGTGTTCATCGTTTCGCCGTTGCGGGCGAGACGGATGCGGAACCCATGCGCCCCAAGCGTGTCAAGGTCGTAGGCGTGGTTGGGCTGGTTGAGCTCGAGCATCACGTAGTTGCTCACGTCGACGACGTTGTTGATCGAACGCATTCCGGCCGCCGCAAGCCGACGGGCCATCCATGGTGTCGATGCACCGACGGACACACCCGACAGCACCAGCGTGGTGAAACGGGGGCAGCGTTCGCCATCGATCAGCATGACCGGCGCAGTGCGAAGCGGGCCATCCGCAATGAGCGGCGACGGGGCCGCGGCAAGGGGGATGCCAAGCTTGGAAGCGACATCGCGGGCGGCACCGAGATGACCCCAGCAGTCGGGGCGGTTGCGGGTGAGATCGACGTCGAACACCGTCTCGGTCTCGATGCCGAGTGCCTCGCCGTACGGCACCCCGAGCGGGGTATCCGACGGCAGGATCAAGATGCCCGCATGGTCGTCGCCGAGGCCCAGCTCGCGCGCCGAGCACAGCATCCCTTCGGAGTTGATCCCCAGGATCGGCCGGGGCTCGATGGTTCGACCATCGGGCATCAGCGTGCCCGGAGTGGCCAACGGCAACACGTCACCGGCCACCATGTTGAACGCGCCGCACCACACATGACGCTCCACGCCATCGCCGGCATCGACGAACACGCGGTGCACCTTGGCCGCTTCGGGGTGGCGTTCCGTGCGCAGCACGCGGGCGGTGATGACACCGTCGACGGTGGTACCGAAGGTGAGTACGTGCTCCACCTGCAGGCCGAGAGCGGTCATCGTCGCCGCCAAGGATTCGACAGCAACCGCGTCGGCACCGCCACCACCAGCAAGACCAGGGGCAGCAAGACCACCACCAGCAAGACC
>JANOKQ010000435.1:0-2610 GCA_031419375.1 Acidimicrobiaceae bacterium | reverse complement strand
CGCCGGGCTCGACGCCGTGGCGGGCACGGTGCAGGATCGCACCTTCGAAGGTGTTCTCGCGGCGATGCGTCCCCGGTTGCACGGGGACCGCGAGACCTACTTCGATGCCAGGAACTCCTTCATCGACGACGTGCTGGAACGCGGGCAGGGGTTACCGATCACGCTGTCGGTGATCGCCATCGAGGTCGGGCGGCGGCTCGACGTGCCGATCGTCGGAGTGGGTTTGCCGAGCCACTTCATCGTGAAGTCCGCCAGCGCCGATGTCTACGGCGACCCGTTTCACGACGGTGCTGTCTACAGCCGGGCGGGCGTGGTCTCGGCGTGGCGGCGCCTGGTGGGGGAGGGCCACGACTTCGATGAGTTGCACCTGCAGCCGGTCGGCATCCGGTTGATCCTGATCCGGATGCTGAACAACCTGCGCGCCATCTACGCACACGGACGCGATTCTCGGGCGATGCACTCGCTGGCCGTCATGCGCGGGTCGTTCGTCGAGCTGGTCCACGAAGCCGCCGACCACGCCCGCTGGGTTCGCCACTACAACTGACAAACAGCACGAGCGGCGGTGCGCCGGGCCATACTCCTGCGATGATCGACCAGCGGATCAAACGGAGCCTCGGACAGATGATCAAGGGTGTTGAGGTCGTTGGCGCTCACCACGCCGGCGTGACCCGGGCGTTCTGCAGTCACTGGGTCACGCAGGTGAGCTTCGAGGAGCCGATCGTGATGTCGAGCGTGTCACCCAAGCACGACACCCATGCGCTGATGACGGCCAGCGGACAGTTCGCCGTGTCGGTGCTTGCCGGCGATCAGGTTGATGTCGGCCAGTACTTCAGCTATCCCGGTCGCAAGTTCCGCTACATCGCCGACGAGTACCTCGAATCGATCCCCGGCACCGACTTGCCGGTGGTGCGCAACTCGATCGCCTGGCTGCGGTGCGAGATCTTCGAAATCACGCCGATGCTCGACCACGACCTCTTTTTTGCCAGGGTGGTCGACGTGGGCGCAGGCCGGTTGAAGGACCCGCCGTTGCTGTACTCGAGCCGCCTCGGATGGCGGGTCACGGGCGACAAGGCGCGCGAGCCCGGAACGAGCGTGCGTGATGTGCTGTTGGCCCGGCTCGCCGCAGCCGGTTTCGACGACACCCCCAGTGATGGCTCCGACGAGCCGTCCGAGGTGGGCTAGCCACTAAAGTTGGGGCATCATGACCGTTACCGAATCACGTCTCAGCGCCGACGAACAACGAGTGTCCGATCTCGTCGACGAACTGCTTGCCGAGCACCCACCGAAGTCCACCCCGCCGACAGCGTTCCTCGGTGCCCAGTTCGACAAGGGGCTCGCGTGGGTCCATTTTCCTGAGGGCCAGGGCGGCCTCGGGGTCAACCCGAAGCTGCAGCAGCTGGTGAATGAACGGGTTTTCGCGCAGGGCGCGCCGAACTCGATGCACCGCAACCCGATCGGGTACGGGATGTGCGCGCCGACCGTTGTGGTGTGGGGCAGCGAGGAGCAGAAGCAGCGCTACCTGCGCCCATGCTTCACCGGCGAGGAGATTTGGTGCCAGCTGTTCAGCGAACCCGGCGCCGGTTCCGACTTCGCCGGGCTGTCGTCGCGCGGTGTCCGTGACGGTGACGAGTGGGTGTGCAACGGCCAGAAGGTGTGGACCACCCTCGGCCACCTTGCCCGCTGGGGCTTGCTGGTGGTCCGCACCGACACCGAGGCGGTCAAGCATGCCGGGCTGACCGCTTTCGTCGTCGACATGCACGCACCCACCGTCGAGGTGCGGCCGCTGCGCCAGATGACCGGCGAGGCCGAGTTCAACGAGGTGTACTTCACCGATACCCGCATCCACGAGAGCGAGATGCTGGGCAAGCCCGGCGATGGGTGGCGGGTGTCGTTGACCACGCTGATGAACGAGCGTGTGTCGATCGGCGGCACAATTCCGCAGAAGGGTTCCGGCCCGATCCAGTCACTCACATCCACGTGGGCCGACCTGCCCGACGACCGCAAGGACTCGGCCAACCTCGACGAGGTGATGAAGTTGTGGAGCCGGGCCGAGGTGCTGCGGCTCACCAACATCCGCGCCAATCAGATGCGCAAAATGGGTGACCCGGGCCCCGAAGGGTCGATCTCCAAGATGGCCTCGGCCAACCTCAACAAAGACATCTACGCCAAGGTCATCGATCTGCTCGGTGCCGAAGGAATGCTGTATGGCAGTTACGAGATGCTTCGCCCGGAGACCACGATGGGGTACGACACGCTGCAGAAGGCGTTCCTGCGCAGCCGGGCCAATTCCATCGAAGGCGGCACCACCGAGGTGATGCTCAACATCTTGGGCGAGCGCGTTCTCGGTCTACCGGGAGACGTGCGCGTCGATCGCGATCGCCCGTGGAGCGAGGTCGCCCGCAACTGACCCGGCGACCTCGCTGCTGCCCGCTGTCGCCGACCGAACAGGACGTCTACGACTCAGCGACGGTGATGCCCGACGACATCCGCAATGCCCTTGTCAGCTATTCCGACGTCAACAACACACCGAACAACCCCGCCGACGACGTGCCGTCGTCGATGCAGCTCAACTTGCGTCTCGCTCCCGCGAGCCTGGAGGAGCGAGCGGTC
>JANOKQ010000434.1:0-2691 GCA_031419375.1 Acidimicrobiaceae bacterium | reverse complement strand
ACCGTCCACGTTGTGCGTATCGCCACCTGGAACGTCAACTCCTTGAAGGTCCGCCTGCCACGTGTGGAGGAATGGCTCGCGCAGGTGCAACCCGATGTGCTCTGCCTGCAGGAGACCAAGCTCTCCGACGATGCCTTCCCGGCGCTCACCTTTGCCGGGCTCGGCTACGAGACCGCTCACCATGGGCAGGGCCAATGGAACGGCGTCGCCATCTTGTCGAAGGTGGGGATCACCGACGTGGTGGCCAACTTCGCGGCCGGGACCGGCGATCCCGATCCCGACGCTCGGATCATCACGGCCACATGCGGCGGCGTGGTGGTGTCGAGCGTGTACGTGCCCAACGGTCGCTCGCTCGACAACGACCACTATGTCTACAAGCTCGGCTGGCTGCGCCAGTTGTTGCGCCACCTCGATGCCGTCGGATCACCGGATGGGCGGGTCGTGGTGACCGGTGATTTCAACATCGCCCCCGAAGATCGCGATGTGTACGACCCGAGGAAGTTCGTCGGCGCAACCCATGTCAGCCCAGCCGAGCGCGAACTGTTAGCCGAGTTGCACGACTGGGGCCTGGTCGACATCTTTCGGGCGCACCACGACGCCGACCGGCTGTACAGCTGGTGGGATTACCGGGCCGGTGATTTTCATCAGGGTCGCGGGCTGCGCATCGACCTGGTGCTCGGCACCCGGGCCATCGCCGATCGTGCGGTGTGGTCGGTCGTCGACCGCAATGCCCGCAAGGGGCAGCTGCCATCGGATCATGCGCCGGTTGTCGTCGACCTCGCGGATGCCGCCGTCTCATCGTGAACGCGGCCGACTTCTTCCAGTTCGATCGCGACCTTGATCCGACCGATGCCCGTCTCGGTTTGACCGAGGCGATGCGCACGGTCATCGCCGAGCTGGCATCGTCCACGGCGAGCGACGACGCGTTCGAACAGGCCCGAGAGTTGGTCGAGCGGGCAGCGATGGTCCTCGGCGAACGCCAGCACGGCCGTCGCTACGAAGGAGCCGAGGCGTCGCTGCTGGAACGTCCCGGCCATGGCGTATCCCTTGATTTCAGCCCGTTTGTTGGGGCCTTCAACCCGCTGGCTCCGCCGATCATGATGAGCGCCGAAGGCGACGAGGTGATCGGAACCGTCACCTACGGCGATGCCTACGAGGGCCCGCCCGGCTGTCTCCACGGCGGCTTCATCGCGGCCGGCTTCGACGACGTGTTGGGCTTCGCCCAGTCGCTGTCGGGAACGCCGGGCATGACAGGGCGTTTGACCGTGTCGTATCGCTCACCGACACCGCTGCACGAACCCGTTCGCTACGTTGCCACCCTTGACCGCGTGGACGGCCGCAAGATCTACGCCGTCGCCACGCTCCGCCACGGCGACCGTTTGTGCGCCGAGGCCGAAGGGTTGTTCATCTCGGTCAAGCCGGCGGCGTTCGCATCGTTGAAGCAGCATCGAGCCGATCGAGAAGACTGAACAGCTGCGGTGCCAAGCGCTCCGTCGCGGTGACGGTCATACCCAGCCGCACGGCCAGCTCAGCAACGTTCGTCGGCCGTTGAGTCAGCAGCGCGCGAAGTACCCGGTCGGGACACACTGCGACATCGGCGACCGAGCCGGCCCTGGCCACGGTCGTACGCCAGTCGCGTAGCTCGTCCAGCGGGTCGGTCGGGCGCGGCTGGCGGGGCCGACCGTCGGGCGGCGGGGGAGGACCGTTGAACACTTCGGCCGGGCAGGCGTCGCGTACGCCCTGCAGCCATGGGCTCGGCCCGGTGGTCGACCCGTTGCGGGTGCGGGCGGCGGTGACCACAAGGTCGTCACTGGCACGCGTGAGCGCCACGTACAGCAGACGCGCCTCCTCGGCCCGCTGCGCGAGTCCGCTCGCCGAACCGTGGGGGACCAGGCCCACCTCGACCCCGGTCACCACCACCGCAGGCCACTCACGGCCCTTGGCTGCATGGAACGTGAGCACGGCCACCGCGCCCGATTCGTTGTCGAGTTCCAGGTCGTCGAATGGTTGCCGGGCCTCGACCCAGCCGCGGAAACTGCCCTGCTCGCCGCTGGTGAGGAACCGGTCGACCTCCTCGGCCACGCGGGATCGCATCGGATCAACGGACTCGGCGTCCCACACGGCCTCCGCCCACGCCGCCAGCCGCTCCCGATTGGTGACCCGTGCCGCCTCGCTGACCGCCCGTTCCAACGGCGACGCTCCGACTGCGCGCCTCGTCTGAATCCCGGCTTTGTTCATGGCCCGCGACAACACCACGAGCTGGTCGTTGGTGCGCGCCAACACGGCGACGTGGTCGTAGCCGTGGCGGTGACTCAGCCCGCGCACGAGCTGTGTGACTTGGGCGGCCTCGTCGTGTTCGTCGAGGCAGTCGATGAAGCTCGGCGGGCGGCCGTCGGGACGGCGGGAGATACCGTCGTCGATGATGTCGGCCGGTACCAGCGCGGCCGCCGCCCCGGCCACGATCTGGGGTGAGCAGCGGTAGTTGCCCACGAGGTGCACGATGGTGACGCCGGGGAAGCGCTGCTCGGCTTCGAGCAGCATCGATGGGTCGGCCCCGTTCCAGCCGTACACCGCTTGGCGGTGGTCGCCGACGAGGCAGATGTCGGGACGGCCGCCGCGGATGTGTTCGAGCAAGGCGAACTGCAACGGGTTGAGGTCCTGGGCTTCGTCGACGAACAGGTGGCGGAACCG
>JANOKQ010000433.1:0-5672 GCA_031419375.1 Acidimicrobiaceae bacterium | reverse complement strand
GTTGTCGTCGCGCGCCACCTCCCGCAAGCCCAACACCTCGGTGTAGTAGGCGGCACAGAGCTCTAGATCTGGAGTTCGAACTTCAACATGTCCAAGACGGAAGATAGCCATGGGGGCCATCTTGGTTGGGAGACGGCAGCACCGAAAGGGCGCCGTTCTGACAGACGGAACGAGACTGTTTTGCCAGACGGCTTCAGCATGCGAGCGTGTGGGTATGGCATTTGATGGTGAAGCATTCGTTGACGAGATGCGCGCTGAGCTAGAGGCTTCCGGCCGCACGCTGGACCAGGCCGACTGGGTGAAGCGCGTCGAACAGGGTGAGGCGACCCCGCAGGATCTCGTCGGCTGGGCCCGTCAGCATTACTGGGGCGTCACGTATCACACCCGCCGGTTCCTCTCCATCTGGGTTGGCCGCATCCCATACGAGATGACCGAAAGCGTCATCGAGAACATCGGCGAAGAGGTGCTCGGCATCCAGTCCAAGAGCGGCTTCGGTCACCTGCACTGGCTGTTCCAGTTCACCCGTGCCCTTGGTGCCCCCGACGAGGTGATCCTCGACGCCACACCGAATGTCGCCGCGGTGTTGAGCGAGAGCTTCCTCTACAACCTCGCCCATCAGCGCCCGTGGTACGAGTTCCAGTTCGGTGCCAGCCTCGGGATCGAGAACCAGATCCCCGACGCCTACACCAAGGTGGTGGCCGGTTTCCGCGAGCACTACGCCGAAACCCTGCAGCCCGACGACTACGCGTTCCACACCATCCACATCGCCGTCGACGAAGACCACGGGGGCGGCGTCGGCGAGTTCGCCGAGCGCTACCTCGACACCGACGCCAAGCGCCGTTCCGCCAGGGGTGCCTACTTCGCCGGGGCCGAGGCGACCCGCCGCTGCTGGGACGCGAACGAGGGGGCCACCTGGTGAGCGAGCCGTTCTCGGTCTTCTTCGACCAGTACGAATCGCACCACCAACCCATCGTCGGCGGCAAGTGCGCCAGCCTCGGAGCCATGTGGCAAACAGGTTTACCGGTGCCCCAAGGCTTCGCCGTCACCACTCATGCGTTCGCCGATTCGATGCTGCGCAACGGCGTCGGCGATACCGTGCAGCAACTCGTCGCCACATTCGACATCAGCGATCTCGCCGCGCTCGCCAGCGTTGCTGCGGCGTGCCGGCACGCCGTGATCGACGCGGGTCCCTCCGCGGCAGCCGAGCAGTCGATCCGCGACGGTTACCGGATTCTCAGCGAACGGTCCGGCACCGCTGACCTTCCCGTGGCGGTGCGCTCGAGCGCCACCGCCGAGGATCAGCCCGATGCTTCATTCGCCGGCCAGCAGGACACGTACCTGTGGATCCGCGGTGCCGACGCCGTGGTCGAACACGTGGTGCGCTGCTGGGCCAGCATGTTCACCGACCGGGCCATCTGCTACCGCACCGAGAACGGCTACCCACACCACGAAGTGGCGATGAGCGTTGCCGTGCAGCAGATGGTGCTGCCCAAGGCCGCCGGCGTGGCATTTACGCTGAACCCGATCAACGGCGACCGGTCCACGATCGTGATCGACGCCGCGTTCGGGCTCGGCGAATCCGTGGTGTCGGGCACCGTCACCCCCGACAACTACATGGTCGACAAGGTCATCTTCGAGATCACCAAGCGCACCGTGTCGGCCAAGGAGCTCGAGTGCTGCGTCGAGGGTGACATCGTGGTGCACCTGCCACTGTCGCCCGAGCGCTCGGTGATGGCCTGCCTCGACGACGCCGAGATCAAGGCGATCGCCCGTCTCGCTCGTCAGGCCGAGAAGCACTTCGGCCGCCCGCAAGACATCGAATGGGCGGTGACGGTCGACGACGATGGTTCGAGTACCGTCCACCTGCTACAAAGTCGACCCGAAACGGTGTGGAGCAACAAGCCCCGGCAAGTCAGCCAGGGTGTGCACTCCGCCGTCGACGGGGTCGTCAACAATCTGCTGCGACCGGTCAAGGTCCAGTAGTCCACCAACAATTCACAACACGATCCATTGGGGGATCTCATGGCCGCTGATCGTTTCGACAGCCCGTTTTCGATTGCAACTCCGCCGGGGGGCGAGGGTTGGCAGGACATGTACTCGTACCACCTGCTGTTCAGCGAAGCGCGCAAGGAGTACGACGACTCGATGTTCTGGATCCGCGACTCGATCCACCTGCCCACGGTGATGCCGCCGTTCGACATCAGCATGGTTGTGTGCGCGTTCGCCTCGCTCGGTTCGTACAACAGCCGCCACTACATCGTGCCGCCGGCGATGGGCATCGACATCCGCGTGCTCAACGGCTACTTCTACCTCTCACCGGTGCCGGTGGCCGATCCGGCGCAGATCCCCGGCCGGGTCGAGCACTTCATGGAGCGAGCCGGGCACTACTACGCCAACTGGGACAGCATCGAAGCCGAGTGGATCGACAAGGCCAAGGTCGTCATCGCCAAGCTGGAAGCGCTGAGCTTTGCCCCGCTGCCGGAGATGGTCGACATCGAAGTGGTCACCGGCCACGTCGGCCGCTCCAACGTGTACGACCTGCAGCACACGTATCACGAGATCCTCGACCTGTCGCTCGAGCTGTGGCAATACCACTTCGAAATGCTCAACCTCGGCTACGCGGCCTATCTCGACTACTTCGGGTTCTGCAAGCAGGTGTTCCCGAGCATCCCCGACCTGGCGATTGCGAAGATGGTTGCCGGCATTGAGGTCGACCTGTTCCGCCCCGACGAGGAGCTGCGCCGCCTGGCGCGCCTCGCCGTCAGCAGCGGTCTTGGCGACCTGTTGTGCGAGGGCAGCCTCGACGAGGCGCTCGCTGCGATGGACAGCGCCCCCGGCGGCCCCGAGTGGCTGAAGGAGTACGCCACGGCCCAGTACCCGTGGTTCAACTATTCGGCCGGCACCGGCTTTTACCACTCCGATGCGGTGTGGGCAGAGCGACTCGACATCCCGTTTTCGTTTATGCGCGGCTACATCCGTCAACTGCAAGCAGGCGAAGAGATCGACACCCCCGTCGCAAAGGTGATCGCCGAACGTGACCGCGTCGCGGGTGAGTACATCAGCCTCCTCGACGGCGACGACAAGGCCAACTTCGAAGCCAAGCTCGGGCTCAGCCGCACCGTGTTCCACTACGTCGAGAACCACAACTTCTATGTCGAACACTGGGGCATCAGCGTCATGTGGCGCAAGATGCGCGAGCTGTCCGGGGTGTTCATGAAGGAAGGTTTCTGGAACGAAACCGACGACATCTTCATGCTCACCCGCGACGAGATCCCCACGGCCATCA
This sequence comes from Acidimicrobiaceae bacterium, assembly GCA_031419375.1. Classification (GTDB taxonomy): domain Bacteria; phylum Actinomycetota; class Acidimicrobiia; order Acidimicrobiales; family Ilumatobacteraceae; genus VFMC01. The sequence goes on along the minus strand of JANOKQ010000433.1, from coordinate 2,386 downwards.
GCGACATGACGTTCGCATGGGCGGCCGGCGTGGCACCGCGTGGTCCGTCGCACTGGCCGGCCATCATCGCCAAACGGCGCTCGATCATGGCCGCCTGCCAGCAGTGGGACGCGCCGCCTGCGCTCGGGGCCCCGCCCGAGGTGATCACCGAACCGTTCACGATCATGTTGTGGGGTGTCACGAGCGAGTCGATCCAGAAGTGGCTCGGCGGGGCGAGCAGCGACGGCAGCCTCAGCGGATTCGCCGCCTCGCCGGGCGTGGCCGAAGGCATCGCCCGTGTGCTCTCCAACGCCGATCAACTGGTCGAGTTGCAAGACGGCGAGATCCTCGTCGCTCCGGTCACCTCGCCATCGTGGGCGCCCGTGTTCCGCCGGATTGCAGCCACGGTCACGGACTCGGGTGGAATGATGAGCCATGCAGCAATCGTGTGCCGCGAGTATGGCCTCCCCGCCGTCACCGGCACCGCATTCGCCACGCAAACCATCAAGACCGGCATGCGCCTACGAGTCGACGGCGACAACGGCACCTGCACCATCCTCGACTGACCCCGTCCCGCCCATGGTTCCGCAACTTTGTCGGTCTCGACATCCTCAGCGTGTCCAGACCGACAAAGTTGGCGGTACCTGTTGCTCGTGAAAGTTGACGGGCGTGGCTGATCAGTTGTCCACGGTTGCCAAGACGCTGCGCGTACTCGAAGCGTTCAGCTATGCCCAGCCGGTGCTCGGCGTGTCGGAGCTGGCGCGCAAGCTGGGCATGGGCAAGAGCAGCGTGCACCGTGCGCTCAGCACGTTGCACGAACACGGCTACGTCATCAAGACCCCCGACGACCGGTACCGGCTCGGTCTCAAGCTGCACGAGATGGGCCAACTGGTGGTGTCGGGTCTGCGCCTGCACGAGGTGGCCCACGACCCGCTCGACCGGTTGCGCCACGAGACCGGCGAGAGCGTGCACCTCGCCGTGCTTGATGGCACGGAGGTGGTGTACATCGACCGGATGGAATCCGCGGCGCAAATGCGAATGTTCTCCCGCGTCGGCATGCGCATGCCAGCGCATGTCACGTCGTCGGGCAAGTGCCTGCTGGCGTTCGGCTCTCTCGAAGCGGTCGATCGGGTCACCTCCGCCGAGCTCATCCGCCGCGCCCCGCGCACGATCACCACTGCGTCGATGTTCCGCCAGGTGCTCGCCCAGGTGCGCGTCGACGGGTACGCGGTCAGCGTTGAGGAAAGCGAGAAAGGCGTCGCCAGCGTCGGTGCGCCGGTGTTCGGCAGGGATGGCAGCTGCATTGCGGCGGTGTCGCTCGTCGGCCCGGTGATCCGTATCAGCGCAGATCACCTGCCCCGCCTCGTCCGCCTCGTCCGCCGCTGCTCGATCGAAATCAGCGAAGCAATGGGCTTTGCCGCACGCGCCAAGCGCGCCTGAACCCTGAGATTCTGGAGACCATGATGAAGCCGTTGTTGTTGGACTTTGGTGGGGTGTTGTTGAAGACGATCTTCGAGCTCCGACACGTAGCCGAGCCGGCGCTCGGCCCGCTGCCGTGGGCGGGCCCGTTCGATCCCGACAACGACGACGAATGGCTGCGGTTCCGCTCCGGGGAGACCACCGAACGCCAGCTGTGGGCTCGTCGTGCGGCCACGTTCGGGCTCGACACCCAGCAGTTCATGGCGCACTTCTTCAACCCGTCGGGTGATCATCTGATCCGCCCGGAAATGACGCAACTGGTCATCGATTACCGCGCCAGTGGTGGTGTCGTTGGCATGCTCACCAACGACCTGACCGCGTTCCACGGCAGGGAGTGGACGGACGGGATCTCGGTGCTGCGCGAGTTCGACTTCATCATCGACGGATCGATCACCGGGATCTTGAAGCCCGACCCGCGGGCGTTCCAATTCGCGCTCGATCAGTTCGGCAACCCGCCACCCGAAGACGTGGTGTTCGTCGACGACCTACGCGTCAACCTCGGCGGCTCGGACGCCTGCGGACTCACCTCCGTCTGGTTCGACCCCACCGATCCAGCCGGCTCAATCGAACGCATCCACGCAGCCCTGGCAGTTTGAACGGTTTCTGCGCTGGCCCGAGTCACGACGAGAATGCATCGGAGGGCAGCAACCCTGATCGATCATCTCGGTCATGATTTCAGTCTCTACGAGCGCCGACACTGTCGAGATGTTGTCCACCTAGCGGGACCTTCCTGGTTAGGTGTTTTGAGGCTCCTCGAAGCCTCCCCGGGCTTTCTTCGAAACAACCCTGTGACCAGCGCGTTTGTGCTGGTCAGAAGCTCGCGGTCGGTGGGCTGGCGTGGTAGTACCTAGATATGACATTTATCGTCGGTAAGAAGCAGGACGGCAAGACCTACTACTACCTGGCCGAGTCGGCCCGGGTCGGGGGC
>JANOKQ010000432.1:0-2310 GCA_031419375.1 Acidimicrobiaceae bacterium | reverse complement strand
GACGGCTTCGCGACCACAGCGCGCGCAATGGCCACCAGCTGCTGTTGTCCGCCGGACAACTGATTCGGATACAGATCCTTCTTGCCGACGATGTTGAAGCGGTCGAGGATGTCGCCGACCATCGCCTGCCGCTCGCCCCGCTTCACGTCCCGGTAGGACAGCGGCAGGTCGATGTTCTCGTACACCGTCAGGTTGTCCAGCAGGTGGTAGCTCTGGAACACGAAGCCGATATGCTGCTTCTGCAGCCGCAGCCTATCCTTCTGCGCCAGGGCGTGCACGGGCTCGTCGTGAAGCCAGTACTCGCCCGTCCAGGCTGAGTCGTGCATGCCGAGAATGTGGAGCAGCGTGCTCTTCCCGGCGCCCGACGGGCCCATGATCGACACGAAGTCGCCCTGACTGATGTCGGCCGACACACGGCGCAGCACGAACGTCTGGCTGAGGCCGTGCCGGTAGGACTTTTCGATCGCGGACAGGCGAATCATCAGGCCAGGGTCGCGACGTTGTCTTCCACGACGCGCCCGTCAAACAGGTGCACCTCGCGGTCGGCGTGCGCGGCATAGCGCGGGTCGTGGGTGACCATGCAGATGGTGGCGCCGCCCCGGTGCAGTTCGCGCAGCAAGTCCATCACGGCCTCGCCGTTCTTGGAGTCGAGGTTCCCGGTGGGCTCGTCGGCGAGGAGGATCGAGGGGGCGCCGGCAACCGCGCGGGCCACGGCCACGCGCTGCTGCTGACCGCCCGAGAGCTGGGAGGGCAGGTGCTTGGCGCGATGCGCCATGCCCACGCGATCGAGCGCCGCGTTGGCCCGCTCGCGCCGCTCGGCCGCCTTCATGCCGCGGTAGATGAGCGGCAGCTCCACGTTCTCGAAGACGGTGAGGTCGCCGATCAGGTTGAAGCTCTGGAAGATGAACCCGATCTCGCGGTTGCGGACCCGGGCGCGTTGCGACATCGGCAAGTCGGCCACTTCCTGGCCGTTCAGCCAGTACTTGCCGTCACTCGGCGAGTCGAGCAGGCCGAGAATCGCCAGCAGCGTCGACTTGCCGCACCCCGACGGTCCGGAGATGGCCACGTACTCGCCCTGCTTGATATCCATGTGGATGCCGGAGAGCGCATGGGTTTCCACTTCGTCGGTCAAGAACACCTTCTTGATTCCTTCGAGCCGAATGAGGGACGGGGCGGACTCGGACATCGTGGCTCCTTGTGAAGACCGGGTCCCGGGTCTCGGGGCCCGGGGCTCGCTTCTTAACGCAAACGCACGCGGCCGAACGCGTCCCAGGCGGACATGTCCGACAGCACCAACTGGTCGCCTTCCTTGGCGCCGGTCTTGATTTCGATCGTGTTCACCGAGCTGCGACCAAGCTGCACCTGCACGCGGTCGGCCTCGCCCGTGCTGGTGCTGACGAGGAACAGGCCAACGGCGCTGTTCTCCTGCCCGAACGCGGGGCGTCCCACGTACAAGACGTTGTCCAGCCGTTCGAGTTCCACGGTGCCGTCGACCGACAGGTCGGGCCGCGCGCCGCGAGGCAGCTCGCCTTCGAGCGCGATGTCGACCGTGACGGTGCCGTTCTGCGCCGCCGGGTCGATGCGCGCCACCTTGCCCGGGATGATGCCGTTGCGGGTATCGACTTGTGCGAGCTGGCCGATGGTGAGATCGCGCGCTTGGGTTTCGGCGATGCGCAGCTCGGCCTTGAGCCGGGTCGGGTCGGCCACGCGCGCCACGTTGGTACCGGGTGCCACCTGCTGACCGACCTCGACCGGCACCTGTTCGAGCACGCCGCTCATGCCGGCACGCACGCGCAGCTGGTCCACTTGCTGGCGCCGCAGCGTGAAGAGCGTGCGCAGCTGATCCACGCGGGCCTGCTGAGCGAGCAGCTGGGCGCGTACGCTCTCTTCGGAGACGCTCACGCGCTCCTTTTCAAGTTGCGCTCGCGTGCGCAACGACTCCGAACGCACCGTGGATTGCTTGAGAATCAGCTTCGACACCAGGCCGTCTTTGGCCAGATCCTCGTTCACTTCCCGCTCGAGTCGCGCTTGCTCGAAGTCGGCTTCGACCGTGGCGGCAAGCGACCGCTGGCTGAGGCGCTCGGTGTCCAGGCGCGCCCTCAGGCTCGCCAGATCGGCCTCCGACGCGCGCAGCTGCGTCTCGGCTTCCAGCAACTGCTGCTGGAGCTGGGGATCGGCGAGTTCGAGAATGACGGTGTCGGGCGTGACTTGCGCGCCGGGTCGCAGGATGATCCGCTCGACGCGGCCCTGGGTGGCAGAGGGCAGCCAGCACCGTGCTTCGTCGACCGGCACGAGCGTGCCAAGGCCACG
>JANOKQ010000431.1:0-3309 GCA_031419375.1 Acidimicrobiaceae bacterium | reverse complement strand
TTCGTCTCACTCGGCTTCATCGCCGTCGTGCTCACCGTCGCGGTGCTGGCATCGCTGGCCGCCGATCGACGTGATCACGATCGCGATCCCGATCACGAGCGCACGTCCGTATGAACTCGATCAGCGCCACTTCGCCCAGCGGTTGCGAGAAGTGGTAGCCCTGCAACAGGTCGAAACCGAGCGCAACCAAGTGCCTGCTCAACTCGTCGGTTTCGACACCTTCGGCCACCGCGCGCAGACCGAGACGATGCGCCAGGTCGACCACGGAGTGGACGATGGCGGCGTCGGCAGCCGAAGTCAACAGCGCACGGACGAACCGCTGATCCACCTTCAGTTCGTCCAACGGGAGATGCGGCAGCACCGACAGTGACGCGTAGCCGGTACCGAAGTCGTCGATCGACACGCCAATGCCGTGGTCGTGTAGCAGCCGCAATCGGTCGACCGCGTGCACCAGGTCGATGGCCGCAGTCTCGGTGACCTCGATCGTCAGAATGGTCGGCGGGAGTGACCGCACGTGCAGTTCGCTGAGGATGCGCTGGGTGAGCGTCGGACCCGACAGAGATCGCGGCGACAGGTTGATCGACACGGGCAAGTCGATTCCTACCTCCCGCCACCGGACCTGCGCGTCGAGCGCGTCGAGCAGCACCCAGTCGGTCAGGGGATCGAGCAGGCCGGTGCGCTCGGCCAGGGGGATGAACACCCCTGGCGACACGGCACCGTGCCGCGGGCTGGTCCAACGCAACAGCGCCTCCACGCTGACCGGCGCACCGGTGACAGCACTCGCCTGGGGTTGATACGCGAGTGACAGCTCACCGTTGCCCGCAGCGAAGCGGAGGTCGGCGAGCAACGCCAGATCGGCGGCCGTCATCGCCGAGGTGACGCCGCCCCAACGAGCGTGCAGAACGCCCGACGCGACCGCCCGTTTGGCGGCCAGCGACGAGCACCGAGCTAGCTCGATAATGTCGTCGCCGTCGTCGGGAGCGACAGCCGACCCGACGTACACGCGCAGCGACACCTGCATGCCGCCGACGAGGTAGCGGCCTGACCGGATCGCTTTCGAGGCGACGTTGGCGAAGTCGTCGCCAAAGCGGTGAACCGGCACCTGGCCGGCCCCCACGCCCATCACGACCACCAGTTCGTCACCTTCGACGCGGCCGATCTGCGCTCCCGATGGCAGAACCTGCCCGACATCTTCCACCACGCGGCGGAGCAGTTCCGTTCCGACCTGCGAGCCCAGCGCTTCTCGTGCGTCGGCAAGGCCCGGCAGCACCAGCGTCGCCACCACGAGCGGGTCGTGCCCAGCCAGTTCGAACTGTGCGGCAAGACCCCACCCGTTGAGCAGCCCGGTGTCGGGGTCGATCGAGCTGCGCGCGCTGCTTGAGCTGCAAGGCCGACCGTGACCCGACGGCGAGCATCGTCGGCAACGTGATCATCCCGGAGATGACCGACCGACCAGATGACATGCCACCGAGCGAACCAACGGTGACCATCACTGCGGCGAACACCTCGTGCAACGCAATCGCCCGCACCGGGAGGAACAACCCGACGAAGACAGCGACCAGCACTACCACCGAGGTACCGACGAACATCACCGCATCACTGTGTCCCGTCCACACGAACACGCCGGTCCCGACGGCCCCGGCAGCGGCGAACGCGTGACAGTGCCGTTCGGTCATCTCGCGGGCGCGCAACAGCGCCACGATCAGAGCGAGCGTTGCTGCCATCAGCACCATGAACGGCACCGCCACTCCGACACCGGCTGTTGCTGCGGCGAGAGGCCATGCAACTGCGGCGATCAGCGCGACGATCCGCGCCACCGACAGCGGACTCAGGAGCTCCAGCGGCGCTCCGAGCGCAAGCCACGAACGAATCTTGGGGAACCGACGGTTCTCCACCTGGGCTTCGGTGCCGAGACGCAGGCTGGTGACATCATGGCCCGTCCGTCAAGGCGCGCTCCCCAACCACGCCACTGCGAATCCTTGGTCACCGTCATCCACATGACATCGGCGTCCCCGCCGCTCAGCTCAAGGGAGTTGCGGTTTCCACCCAGCGGGCCCGCCAGCCGCGCCATCGCCCGACCGGTCATCGAGCATGCGCTCCAGGTGTGGGAGCGCCGCGCGCCAGCCTGCTCCACTCGCCCGGAGGATGTTCTGGTGCCCCACGCCTGCAACCGGTACGTAGACAGCGGGGTCGCCGGCATCCATGGCACGGCGCACGTAGTTTTCGCTCCACGCCGGGGGGACGGCGCGATCATCGAGGCCATGGACCAGCACCTGGGGGACGCCAAGGGGGAGGTGCTCGATCGGCGTAGCGATCTCCCACCGCATCGGCTCCCCGGCTGCGTTGCCGCCCATGAAGCGGACGGTTCGCTCCCCGGCCCGGCTCGTTGCGTCCAGATCTCCAAGGTTGCTCAGCGCAGCGAGCGTGACCACCCCCGATACCGGTACGCGAACCGGCGTTCCCGGCGCATCGGTCGGCAACCGGTGGCGGGCAGCCAGCCACAGCGCCAGATGGCCTCCGGCCGAATGACCGCACGCGACCACCCGGTCGAGGTCGAGCCCACCGACCGAGGCGAGATGATCGGTTGCTGCGGCAACGTCATCGAAGGTTTCCGGGTACCCCCCGCCACCGCCGATTCGGCCCAGTCGCCGGTACTCGACGTTCCACGCGGCCCAGCCGCGTGCCACCACGGACCGGGCGAGACCGGCCATCAGCACCTTGGTGTAGTACGAGCGCCAGAAACCCCCGTGGATCAGCACCACAACCGGCAGCTTCTCGCCGTCGCCGACCCGCCTGGACGGCAGATACAGGCTGGCAACCTGGCTGCGATGGGGCCCATACCGCAGCCGTCGACGACGCACGCCACGGACGCTAACGGATCACCGCCGTCGGGGGAATGACTGGACTTTTACCCGGTGGGGGGTGTGTCAATCGACTCTCACGAGCTCACCGGTTGACCCGGGTCTTGAACCGGCGCGTGGCGAGCACCGAGAAAACAAGCGTCAGCCCGGCCGCCCAGAGCAAGGCCTGCCACACGGTGTCGCCAGGGTTGCGGCCGTTGTACAGGGCCCGGCTGGCGTTGGTGGCGATCGTGAACGGGTTCCAGTCGGCGATCACGCGCAGTGCCGTGGGCATGCTGCGCGTATCGACGAACGCGGACGACAGGAACGTCATCGGGAACATCCACACGAAGCTGGCCGAGTTGGCTGCCTCGACGCTGCCGACGCTCACCCCGATGAGGGCCTGGATCCAGCTGAACGAGTAGGCGAAGGACAACAGCAACAGCGTTGCCAGCACGCCACGCACCAG
>JANOKQ010000430.1:0-4678 GCA_031419375.1 Acidimicrobiaceae bacterium | reverse complement strand
GCTCGGTCTTGGTACCGGGTACATGCAATCCGAGCACGACGCGATCGGTCTGCAGTTGCGAGCGCCTGGCCCACGCGTCGCCCGGTTCGAGGAATCGATCGTCGTCCTGCGAGCCCTGCTCGACACCGGTGCGTGCACGTTCAACGGCGCGCACCACACGATTGCGGTCGACGATCTCGGAGTACGGCCGGCTCAAGCTCACGTGCCCTTGCTGCTGGGCGGGCACGGTCGTCGCGTCGTCGCAATTGCGGCTCGGCATGCCAACATCTTCCAGTTCACCGGGCTGACCCACGGTGAAGGTGGTGTGCCCGCACCCGGAGGATTCGGCATCGACGATGTCGTCGAGCGCAGTCGGTGGCTCACCGATGCTGCTGGCGCACGCAACGACACGATCGAACGCTCGGTGCTGGTGCAGGCCACCTACGTCGGCGATGGAGCAGGCAAGCGCCTCGCTGTGATGGCCGAGCGATTCAGGCTCGATGTCGATGTCCTGGCAGCGACCCCGTTCGTGCTGGTCGGTTCGCTGCAGCAGGTGATCGACAAGCTCGAACGGCTACGCGAGTTGCTCGGTGTCAGCCACGTCGTCGTGCGCGACACCGAAGGCTTTGCGCCCGTGGTCGCCGAGCTCAGTGGTCACTGAACGACCGAACACGGCCGAGGGTCCGCAGCGTTGGTCACCTCGGGCACACGACGGCCACTCCGTTGGCAGCCGCCGCCTCAGCCAGTCGATCGTCATAGGTAACCATGGCTTCGAGTTCATCGCCGATGTCGAGCGCAGCAGCAAGGTGAACCGCATCGAGCGTCCGCAGCATGGCCGGGTCGAGCCTCCCGGCTGCCTCAAATATCGCCGTCGTCACCGCAACAAGCGTCAGCGTGTCGAGCACCTCTCGTGCTCGAACGGCGTGGTGCGGATTGCTGCGCCGCACAGCGCGTAAGAGCTCAGTCCGGGTGAGGTCGCACGAAACGGGATCACGATCGTGTGCACTGAACCAGTGTCGCAACGCGGTGGTTTCGGGCTCGGCGACGACAAGCTTCGTGAGCGCCGACGTGTCGATGTAGTACGCCATCCTCACTCCCGCTCTGCGTTGCGCATGGCAGCAAGCTCCGCTGACAGATTGGGCCCTGGCGGCGGTGCCGATAACGAGGTGATGTTTCGCCGGGGTCTGCGGGCACGCCCAGCGTCGACCATTGCCTGCAGGCGTGACGACGGCAGTGGGGCGATCTGGGCGACGGGCCGACCGCGATCGGTGATGGTGACCGTCTCACCCGCGGCGGCCGCGGCGACGACGGCCGACGCATTCTGTTTCAACGCGCGAATTCCGACCTCTGGCATGTGCTTCAATGTAGCACATAAGCGATCATTGCGCTTCCTGGCGATCGAACGCGGCGACGCGTTCGGTGTCTTCGTAGTCTTCCCAGCTGACGAGCCGGCCCCATCGCACGTTGATGAACGCGACGGCACGGTTGTTGTAACGGTCGTGATCACCGGCCCCGGGGATGTAGTCGTGAACCCTGAGAGCGATCCGGGTGTTCCACGGCGGACCGTTGACCAGAATGTCTTCGATGACGAACTGGATGCCCTCGTCGACGAAGCGTTGTGCGAAACCGCGAACTTCGCTGATCCCAACATGAGTTGCGTGTCGTTCACGGCCTTTCACGACGGGGCGATACCTCGCCGCCCACGAGTTGTCACCGGGGAATGCGAGCTCGGCGCCGGGTGCCGCCATTTTGAGCAGCAAGCTCGGGTCACCCCCGTTCAACTTCTTGACGCTGTAGCGCATCAGCGCTCGGATGGACGCTTTGTACATCGCACACTCCTCTCCAGGATCGATCAGGTCTCCAGGGTCGATCACGTCTCAAGCATCATGACGTAACTAGAACGGTCATTCTAGTTACGCTGTGGGCGATGAACGCAACCCGCGCCCGCATCCTGAGCGCAACCACAGAACTGTTCCGACGCCAGGGTTTCAACGGAACCTCGTTGAAACAGATCACCGACGCGGCCGACGCCACAACAGGTTCGCTCTATCACTTCTTCCCCGGCGGTAAGGAGGACCTCGCCAGGGCGGTCATCGAAACCTCCGGGGACGCCTACCGTCAGCTGTTCGAGATGATCGCTGACGCGGCCGCTGACCCGGCGAGCGCGATCACCGATTTCTTCGACGGCGCCGCCGAGGTGCTCGAGCAAACGGATTTCATCGACCCGTGCCCGATCGGAACCGTCGCACGCGAGGTCGCGAGCACCAACGAGCAACTACGACACGCCACCCACAAGGTCTTTTCGAGCTGGGTGAGCGCATCGGCGGAGCGTTTTGAGGCCGCAGGTCTCGGCCATGCTGACGCTGTGGACCTGGCCGGAACTCTGGTCGCGACCATCGAGGGAGGTTTCGTGCTGGCCCGCGCAGCCCGCGATGCCAGCACGCTCCGCGCCAGCGGCCGACACCTCCGTCTACTCGTCGAAATCAGTATTGCGGCTTCCGCACAGCAGGTGCAGTGCCACCCCGGCATCGCCAACGGTTGATGCGGTCGAGCATCCGCTCAAGCGGGTACAGCGGAGCGAACGCGACAAGGAAGAGGGGGTATGGGAAGACGACGAACATCACCGCCGCGGTTGCTGCGTGCATCGTCCAGACAATCGCTACCCACGTGTCGCGAATTCGACCGCCGATCAGGGCGACGGGGGCGCACAGCTCTACAACGACGATGAGCAGAGCGACAGGCGTGGACATCCAACCGTTGGCGACCAGCGGCCTGGCGAGCGGGGAGGGGGTGGCACCGAGGAGATCGAGGCGCGCCGCCGAGTACGCGACGTGGTTGCGCAAGGTGTCGCCGCGCAGCCAATCGAGACCGCCGATACGCAGCTTCGCGACACCGGCCAGAACGTACGTAAGCACCGTCACCACGGCAGCGAGCCGTACCGGCCACCCGTACGACGGGTTCGGGGCAGGCGCGGAGTGGATCCGGGCGTTGACAGCGCGGGCGTCGGCGCTCGCGCTGAAACCGAGGATGAGGACGTGAAGCACCATCAGGTTCTCGAACCACAGCAGCTGTCCCCACGAGGAGTGGTACGTCGTCGTGACCAGAAGAAGCAGAGCGAACAACGGACCGCAGACGCGGAAGCAGGCACCGACGGTGAACGCAATCCCGAGCGCGATGGTGACGAACAGCCCGATCGTCACCGCGGGTGAGGGGAGGGGTGAACCAAGCAGCCACAGGACGCCGACGGGCTCGAACTCGCGGTCCGGAGCCGATCCCAGCGCATGGAATGCCGGGAACCGGAGCACCAGGTACACCGAGGCGAACAGCCCGACCACGATCCGCATCGCGCCGAGCCGGTCGGGTGCGGCCGGCTCGGTGAACCACGAGTCGACTCGTTCGAGGACTCGTTTCATTCGCCCACCTCACAGCGTGCATGCAGGGTGCGCTTTCGCAAGGACGCCCGGCCTGCAACCTGCGCGACCAGGTCGTGGCGCTCCTCGACCACCTCCACCCGGGTGACGGGTCGCCGCGCACGTTCGGCGATCTCGGCACACAGCTGCGCGGCAGCGCCTGACCGGATGGCCTCGGCGACGCGCGACTGGGCGATCAAGGGGTCGTCCGTACGAGCGATCGTCCTCATCGAAAGGCGCCGGTCGCCGCCGGATGCGTCGATTCCCCGTGCGGTTGCAAACGTCGCGGTCCCGTCGCGTGCGCTCGCGTACATCGGATAGGTCGACAACGGGAAGCTGTCGCTCCCGCGCACTGCTGGAGACACCACTGCGGCCACCACCACGGTTGCGACGATGCGACGACCCCAGCGTCGCCAGCTAGTGATGTCGGCCACACATCAACAGTAGTCGCCCCTCCTCGAGCTGATCATCTCCCGGCCGGTCCTGGTTCATCTCCCGGGTCGGGAACGTGCTCAACCGTCGGGAGGGAGCGTGCGGTTCGTTGCTTGCAAGTAGGCGAGGACGGCTTTGACGCGCCGGTGATCGCCGGGTGCACCCGCCAGTTACCGGTCAACAGCTCAGCGATACCGGTCCGCAACGTGCATGATCTGGCCATCACCGGTGACGCGTACGGAGATTGCGCTGGCCTTGGCGTGCTTCATGGCGCCTCGGACGTCGCCGGCTTCGACGATCCGGTTTCGCGAGGCCGCCACCTCGGTGAGTTGCCGCTCGAGTTCGGCCTGCAGTTGATCGTTGTCGATCGTCAGACGAACAGCGGCCACGACGGCGTGGACGTTTCCGGTACACGAGCCGATCGCAGTGCTGTGGCACAACTTCTCGGTCTTGGCGGCGGGGCGTAATGACGCGACATGATGGCGGTCGAAACTTCGAGCGCGAGGAGCACCTGATGCCGAGGACAGATGTGAACGTCACAACGCCCGACGGCGTGTGCCCGTCGATCGTGATCGCCCCGGACGGCGACGGTTCGTGGCCCGCGGTGATCATCTTCACTGACGCGGGTGGCGTGCGGCCGGCGATGATCTCCATGGCAGAGCAGCTATCTGGCATGGGCTACGTCGCGTTCCTTCCCGAGATGTACTACCGCCACGGGGACTACGAGCCGTTCAACTTCGAGACCGTGTTCAGTGACCCCGACGAGCGGACGCGGCTGATGGCAATGGTCGGCTCGGTCACCAAGGCGATGGCGGCCAGCGACGCCGGCGCGTTCGTGGAGTTCCTGTCGGGCCTGC
>JANOKQ010000429.1:0-9789 GCA_031419375.1 Acidimicrobiaceae bacterium | reverse complement strand
CGACGTCGAGCCGGTCCCACCTTGTGTGCATCTCTGTACGCGCCGCTACCAGCAGGCTGACCGGCTCGTCGCGCAGGCGTCGAAGCATGAACGCCAGGGTGGCGGCCGACGACGAATCCATCCACTGGGCATCGTCGATGGCAATCAGCAGCGCGCGCTCGTCGGTCAAGCGCCGCACGACGGACCCCAACGCGGCCCCAATTGCTCGATGATCCGGGGATGCTCCCGTCGGGGATCGTCGCAGCAACGCCACTTCCAGCGCGACACGCTGCGGCTCGGGGAGAGCCGCCAGCACCGGATCACCGACCGGTTCCAGGAGGTCGCCCAGCGATGCGAACGCAAGCTTGCTCTCACTTTCGACCGGCCGACATTGGAGGATCGTCAGCGGAATATCTGCAGCACGTGCAATCGCCGCCCTCCATACCGTCGTCTTGCCGATCCCCGGACCGCCTTCCAGGATGCACACCTGCGGCCGCGCCTCGATGGCACCGAGGAACCTTGTGATGGCCGCCAGTTCCTGGTCACTCCCGAATACGGAATCATTCACCGCCCGTCACCGCCCACGTCAGCCGGTCAGCCGGTCGCGGTTCCCGGGCGGAGCTTGGCGGTGAAGAACTCGATCACCTGGGCAACGCTTGGGTCGTCGCGTTGTTCGGTCAGTACCGAATGATCGCGCTTGGAGGCGCTGGCAAGCTCCACGGCGATGAACGCGTCGCCGAGCAGCGACCGCAACGTGTCGAAGCGCGAGCCGACGAGGCTGTCGTCACGGAACCGCAAACCCATCACCTGGCAACCGTCGGCGGCCCGCTGGGACACCGTGAGTGCGTCGTCGGGAGACAGGTTGAGGTCACGCTGGCGCTTCTTGCCGGCGATCGCCAACGGCAGCGACGGCTGCGAGAGCACGGGTGCCACCATCACCTCGTCGACCATCATGCCGAGCGCGAACCCTCCGCTGAAGCACATGCCGACCGCACCCACGCCCGGGCCGCCGCAGTCGTGGTGGAGCGACCGGGCCAGCGCCCGCAGCCACGCGATGACCGGCGACGTCTGGTTCAGCGCCCACAGCGTGAACTCACGCGAGATGCACAACTTGCCAACGGAGCGCGCTGCGTACAGGGGGCTGATCGCTCGACCGGGAGTGCCGAGCAGCGACGGCATCATCACGGTGAAACCCGCATCGACGACGTCGTTGGCGAAGGCCGCAACCTTGGGGGTGATCCCGGGAACCTCGTGGATCACGACGACCCCGGGCCCCGTCCCCCGCCGGTAGGTCGGATAGCTCGCACCACCGGCCGCGAAGGAATCGGCGACCCAGCCATCGAGGACCCGTTCCCGATCGTCTTCGCCGCTCATCGCAGCCGCCCGACGGCCGCGAGCGCACGTTCGGCCAGTGCCTCGACACCCACCCGAATCGGCTCGATGTCGACCGCCTGATCGCCCATCGACCCATGCAGGTACCGGGCGTAGACACCTTCACTGATTACCGCCAAGCGCCAGCACGAAAACGCCACGTAGTAGTCGATGCCAGACAGATCCCGCCCAGTCCGCAACGCATAGCGCTCGAGCATGTCGGCGTAGCTCGGGAACCCGGGGGCCGAGGTGGGATCGTTGGCGCGCACGTTGGCGGCCTCACCGTCGTACCAGTACACGCCCAGGTAGCCAACGTCGGCGAGCGGGTCGCCGAGGGTACACAGCTCCCAATCGAGCACGGCGGTGATTCTGCCGCGCCCCACGTCGGCGAGGCAGTTCCCGAAGCGGTAATCACCGTGGGCAATCGTCGTGGCGCGTTGCTGCGGGATGTGGCTGTGCAAACGAGCGGCGACCTCGTCGATGGCGGGAATCTCGCGCGTCTTGGAACCCTCCCACTGCGCCGACCACCTCCGCATCTGACGTTCGATGTAGCCATCTCGTTTGGCGAAGTCGCCGAGACCGACCTCGTCGATATCGACGGAGTGGAGATCGGCGAGCACGTCGATGAGATGCTCGGAGGCGGGTCGGCGGAACTCGATCGGCAACAGATCGGCCCGCTCGACGCTGTCGAGCACGACCCCGCCGACGAGCGCCATCACGTAGAACGGCGCATCGTTCACCGCCGTGTCGGTGCACAGCCCGAGCGTTGCCGGTACCGGCACACCGGTGCGCCCGACGGCGGTGATAACCCGGTGCTCGCGGGCCATGTCGTGGGCCGTTGCCAGCACGTGGCCGAGCGGCGGACGACGGAGCACGAACACGGTGCCGTCAGCGCCGGTGACCCGGAACGTGAGGTTGGAGCGGCCCCCGGCGATCAGGTCGAAGCGGAACGGGGCCACGGCACCGTCGATGTTATCGACCAACCACTGCGACACGGCATCGACGCGGACTCCAGCGAGGTCGGCCGTGCTCGCCGCGTGTGGAGGCACCGATTGGCCGGACATGGCGACCACCGTAGACGCGCTCAGCCCGGCCGGGAGACCCCGACAACCTTGGCCCAGTTGACCACCGACACCTTGACCACATCGCCGGTCGCCGGGGCGTGGATCATCGATCCACCACCGAGATAGATCGCGACGTGCCCGATCGGCGCGTAGTAGAAGATCAGGTCGCCCGGTTGGGCCTGATCAGCTGGCACATGCGGCGTGGAGGCAGACTGCGCTGCCGATTGATGCGGCAAACTGACACCTGCCTTGCCCCATGCGTATTTGGTCAGCCCGGAGCAATCGAAGGCAACGCCTGGCGACGATGCGGCGAACTTGTACGCGACCCCGAGCTGGCCCTGCGCAGCGTTCACCGCGACACCGCTCATCGATGATGGAGCCGGCACATCCGGAGCGGGCACTGCTGCCGGTTCGGCGGGTGCTGCCGCGCCCGACCCACTGACCGGGGACTGAGCCCCGCCGCCGCGCACGGTCGCCGACGATGAGCCCGACGACGCAGCGCCGCCCGAGCGTGCCCCGGCCGAAGCTCGGGTTCGGGCCTCGCGTTCGTGGGCTGCGACGACGGCAGCGGCGATTCGGCGTTCTCGTTCCTCGGCCACGAGGTCACCGAGCTCGGCCTGAGCCGCGCCGTACTTCGTGGTCAGCTCGGCCGTGAGTTGCTCGCCGCGCACCTGCTGTTGCTCGAGCCCGGCGATGAGCCCCGCCTGCTCGGATTGCTTGGCTTCGAGCGCGCGCTGCTCGACCGTGAGGTCGTCGACGAGCGACACCAGGTCGTCGGTCGTGCCGGCACCCTGATCGAGCGCAACCCTCGACAACTCGGCGCGCTGCAGGTCGTCGGACAGGGTCTCGACCGAGGAAAACAGCGGGGTCAGCGCCTGGTCCCCGCCCGAGGTGAACCGGTCGAGAGCGATGCCGACCATCTGGGCCTGCAGCCGAGCGAGCACCGCCTGTTGCGCATCGACGCTGCCCTGCGCCAGTGTGATCTCGCCGCCGAGTTCGTCGATCCGGTCGAGAGCCGCGGCATGATCCTCTTCGAGTTGGCCCAACTGGTTCTCGAGTGCGTCGAGGTCGTCGGCGATTTGGGCGACTCTGCGTTCCTGGTCGCTGACCGCATCGGCGGCCACGTTGGGCGCGGGCACACCGGCGATCAGCCCGAACACGAGCGCCGCTGCCAGGGCAGCACGAAACGAACAACCACTCCGCATAACAGGGAGTCACGCTATCAACGATGACGAACAGGTGTCGAAAAGATGACGAATGCCGTCACCGGGCGGTCGCGTTGGCGCTGTCGCGTTGGCGCGGTTGCGTTGGCGCTGTCGCGTTGGGGTGTGCCGTGCGGCGAGTTACTCCCACTCGATCGTGCCGGGCGGCTTGGACGTGATGTCGTACACGACCCGGTTCACGCCCGCCACCTCGTTGATGATCCGACTCGACATCTTCTCCAACAGGTCGTACGGCAGCCGCGCCCAATCGGCCGTCATTGCGTCGTCGCTGGTGACTGCGCGGATGATGATCGGGTGCGCATACGTGCGTTCGTCGCCCATCACCCCGACCGAGCGGATGTCGGCGAGCACCGCGAACGCCTGCCACAGCTCGCGCTCGAGCCCGGCGGCCGCGATCTCCTCGCGCACGATCGCGTCGGCCAACTGCAGGATCGCCACCCGTTCCGGAGTGACCTCACCAATGATCCGCACACCGAGACCGGGGCCGGGGAACGGTTGGCGGAGGATGATCTCGTCGGGCAGACCGAGCTCGTGACCGAGCCGGCGCACCTCGTCTTTGAACAACTGACGCAACGGTTCGATGAGTTTGAGGGTCATGTCCTCGGGGAGCCCGCCGACGTTGTGGTGGCTCTTGATCACCGCAGCGGTGCCGTCGCTGCCACCACTTTCGATCACATCGGGATACAGGGTGCCCTGCACAAGGAATTCCGCGTCGCTCAGCCCGCCGGTGTGTTCTTCGAATATGCGGACGAATAACTCACCGATGATCTTGCGCTTCGTCTCGGGCTCGGTCACGCCCGCGAGCCGCTCGAAGTACCGCTGCCCGGCGCTCACGTGGATCAGCTCGATCCCCATGTTGCGGCGGAACGTCTCGACCACTTGATCGCTCTCGTTGAGCCGCATCAGCCCGGTGTCGACGTAGATGCACGTCAGCTGCGGGCCGATCGCGCGATGCACCAGCGCCGCGGCGACGGCCGAATCGACGCCACCGCTGAGCGCGCAGATCACCCGGCCAGAACCCACCTGGGCCCGCACCGCGGCGACCTGCTCGTCGATGATCGACGTCATCGTCCATGCCCGCTCGCAACCAGCCAGATCGTGCAGGAACCTGCCGAGCACCGCCATGCCGTGCGCGGTGTGGACCACCTCGGGGTGGTACTGCACGCCCCAGATCCGTGCCGTCGGGTTCTCCAGCACGGCCACCGGTGCATCCGGGGTGGACGCGGTGGCAACGAAGCCAGGCGGCACCTCGGTGACCGCATCGAAGTGACTCATCCACACGTCGTGCTGATCGGGGATCTCGTCGGTGAGCAACGTCGATTCGGCACCGAACGAGCGGCTCAACCGGGCCCGGCCATACTCGCCGCGCATGCCGCGGCCGACGACACCCCCGAGCTGGTGCGCGATCAGCTGCGCCCCATAGCAGATACCAAGGATTGGGATGCCGAGGTCGTAAATGGCCGGGTCGAGAGTTGGCGCGCCGTCGACGTGGACGCTCTTCGGTCCACCGGACAGGATCAGCGCCGCCGGCTTGCGATCGGCGATCTCGCTCGCCGTGAGGCGGTGCGGAACGATCTCGGAGTACACATCGAGCTCGCGCACGCGGCGAGCGATGAGCTGGGCGTACTGCGCACCGAAATCGATCACAAGGACGGGATGTTCGGCGGGATCGGCGGCCATGGACGTCGATGGTAGGTGGTGCGCGCCACATCGCCACCGGTTTCTGCATCGCCACCGGTTTCCGCGGGTGCCCGCGGGGTCGCCCGTGGAACTCGTCGGCCACAGTGGCACGATAGGGCGATGAACACGTGCGGACCGGTGGCCACCATGCGTGCCCGCGTGCTGGGGCCGGCCGTGCTCGGCCTGGCAGCTGCTGTGCTCAGCCTGGCGGCCGCGTCGTGTTCGGGTCCGGTCCACCACACAAGCGCCGCGGCCGTCACGACCGCGCCGACCACCGGCGACACCACCGGCTACGCCGACAACCCGTTCATCCCCGAAGACGCCAACATCGGCGACTGCGTCAGCTCGCTGCCGCGCCCGGGGTGTGGCACCGAGGCGAGCACCAGCGGCAAGACCGCCCTCACGTTCGGGGTGCTGATGGCGGGGATGGCCTTCATCGGCTGGCGAGTCGCCAGAGGTGTCCGCCAACGTGACCACTCGCGTTAGCGCCAGACCCCGGAGATGTCGACGACGAGCTGCGTCGGGACCAACGAGTACACGCAGCCGTAGCCACGCGACGAGGCCAGTAGGGTCGCGCTGGCGGAGGTTTCAGCTGCACCGAAGTTGGCGTTCGAGGTGCCGGGCCACTGCGTCGTGAGACACGGGTACGCGGTCAGAAAGCCAGCGTCGGACGTCTCGGTCGCGGTGAGGTTCACCTGCGCGGCGACGAGGTTGCCGAGCGCCACCACCTCCGACAGGTTCGAGGCGTGGTACTGGTGCCCGCCCGATCGTGTATCGACCAGGCGCTGCGGCGTCACCGCGTG
Source organism: Acidimicrobiaceae bacterium (assembly GCA_031419375.1). Lineage (GTDB taxonomy): Bacteria > Actinomycetota > Acidimicrobiia > Acidimicrobiales > Ilumatobacteraceae > VFMC01. Next base: position 3,669 of record JANOKQ010000429.1, on the reverse strand, counting down.
GTAGCGCGCCCCCGCCCCGGGCCGGTACTCGGCCACCTTGTCGATCACCAGATCGGTCTCGCCAGAGCTGAACACGCAGACGCGGCCCCCGCTGCCAACGCGTACGTTCACCAGATTCGGTCGGGTCGCACCGGCGACCGGGTTCAGGTTCGACACCGTTGGGCGGGGCGTACCGCACGGCCACACGGTCACGAACCCAGCCATCGCCGGATCGACCGCCGTCACCGTCAGCGCCACGGCGGTCGCCGACGAGGCCGTGACCGCGGCGGGAATCACCGCAACCGACATCTCGCCGCCGACACCCAAACGGGTCACCCCACCGAGCCCGGTACGCGTATCGGCGAGTCGCTCGGCAGTCGACACCAACCCCGTGGATGAGCCAGTCGTCAACCAGCCGTTGAGGTCGACTATCAGGTCGGTGCCGCGCAGGGTGGTGAAACAGATCCGGCCGTCGCCAATCGGCACGATTGCCGCGTTGGTGACCACGTGTCCGGGCATTGGGTTGAGGTTCGAGGTGGCCGGCTCCGCCGCAGAGCACGGATATGCCCGGACGAAACCCGCCGCCTCACTGCGGTCGGTGGTCAGGTTCAGCGCAACCGAAGTGGCCCCCGGCGGAGCGATCGAGCGCAGGTCGAGTTCGCCACGCCCCCCGGCCGGCAACGAGGCGAACGCCTGCCCGGACACCCGCGTGTCCAACAAACGTACCGGGTCGACAGCGACGAAGCCCGACGACATCCCGGCCGGGACACTGAACGCCGGCGGCGTCGCTGCCCCGAGCGCGGGTGCCGCGACGGGGACCGCGGCAGAGTAGAACGTCGGCCGATACAGCCAGGCGTTGGTGCGCCACAGATCGAAGTTGCCACCGCTCGACAGTGCGATCACCATTCGGCCTTGAGCGTCGAGCCATGGCATCAGGAACGCCCCGTAATTCCCGCAGGTGGCACACTTCATGTCCTGGCTGACGGGGATCTGCTGCACGGTCTGCCACGGGCCCTGCGGTGCCGCGGCGCGGTCGATGATCAGTGTCGCGCCCCACCACTCGTCGCGCTTGGTGACCGACACGAACGTGTCACCGAACCACTGCACACTCATTGGATTGGCGACGTAGCGCGATGAAACCGGCACCGACGACGCTGCGGACGCGGCCCACCCGGTTCCGTTCCAGTACTCGGGCGCCGCATCGAAGTGACCGCGCGGTACACGTGCCAGGTACGTGTTGGGCATGCACGATGCATCGAACTGGGCGACGCTGTTGACGTTGTTGGTGAACTGTCGGTAGCAGTGGCTGTACAGGTAGCTGTAGGCGTCGGTCGATACCGCCGACCAGCCGTACAGGCGGGTCGACGAGTCGGCGGCCGGCTCGAAGTAGATCTGCTGCAGCGTCACCGGATCGAGGATCGCCAGCCATGTACGCACCGGAGCGGCGGGATGAGTGGCCCCAGCGCCATTCGGGTTGTGCATCTCGACCATGAAGATCCACAGGTTGCCGTCGTAGCCAATCTCACCGTCGAGCGGCCAGAACCATGTCCTGCTGTCGATGGTCTGTGCGTCGCCGATGAAGTCGCGCCCACGGCTGCCCTGCACGGTGAAGCAGGTGCCCTGCTGCACGATCGCGCCGTTGTGGACGGCGTTGGTCGCGGCGCCACTGGCGACATCGGACGGGTGGTCGTTGCGCAGGTTCTCGTCGTTACTGAAGTGCAGGTCCTGGAACATCCACAGCACCCGGCCATCGGGCAGCGGGTAGGCGTGCGGATAGTCGCCGCCGCCGAAACCCTGCGTCGTACCGGTGGCGCCAAGGCCCGGCACGGCGAACAGCGCGTCGAGTTGCGCCTCGTTCAGCGATTCACGCCCGCAGCCCGGTGCTGCGCCGACCGATGGGGTGGGGATCACCGACGACACCGGGGCGATCGCGGCCAACACGACAACCGCGAGGGCGGCTCTCCACTGACGACACCTGATCGACACGCCATCCTCCTGTTCGTTGCCTGTATCCGTTGCTGGTCCGGCCGCCAAGCAGAACCAGCCTGGCAGCCCGACCCTGCTCGTGGTCATCGGCACGCGCGCCGCCTGTCACGAGGACTTGTTCACCGCCTCGGCGTGCGTCGCGCGCGGGTAGCGTCGCCGCTCATGACCCCCGAGGAGTTCCGCACGCACGGCCACGCCCTGATCGATTGGATCTGCGAGTACGTGGAGCACGTCGGCGAGCGCCCGGTCAGCTCGTCGGTCGCACCCGGCGAGATCCGCGCGTCGATGCCGCAGCACCCGCCCACCGAGCGGGAGCCGTTCACCGATGTGCTCGCCGACCTCGACCGGATCGTCATGCCCGGCATCACCCACTGGCAGCACCCGAGCTTCTTCGGGTACTTCCCGGGCAACTCCTCATACGCGTCGATCCTCGGCGAACTGGCATCGGCCGGCCTCGGCGTGCAGGGCATGAGCTGGGTCACCAGCCCGGCATGCACCGAGGTGGAGACGCTGATGCTCGACTGGATGGGCGAGCTGCTCGGTCTTCCGGATCGCTTCCGCTCCACCAGCGAATCGGGCGGTGGCGTGATCCACGGCTCGGCCAGCGAAGCAACCCTGGCATCGATCCTCGCCGCGCGCTGGCGGGTGTCGGGCGGCGAGATCAACCATCTCGGAGACACCACCAAACTCGTTGCATATGCAACATCACAGTCGCATTCGAGCATCGAGAAGGGTTTGCGGATCGCTGGCATCGGCACGAATCAGCTGCGCGTCGTCGCCCACGACGGTGGTTTCGCGATGCGCGCCGACGCCTTGGCGAAGGCGGTGGAGGACGATCTCGCCGCAGGGCTGCAGCCGTTCTGGGTGTGTAGTACGCACGGCACAACGAGCTCGATGGCCTTCGACCCGACCTCGGCAATCGCCGATGTTGCCGAACGGCACAACATGTGGCTGCACGTCGACGCGGCGATGTGCGGCATCGGCGCACTCGCCACCGAGCACCGATGGGTGAACGACGGCCTCGACCGCGCCGACAGCTACTGCACCAACCCGCACAAGTGGATGGGCGTCAACTTCGACTGCGACCTGTTCTACACCGCCGACCGCGCTGCGCTGCTCGGAGCGTTGAGCATCCTTCCGGAGTACCTGCGATCTGCGGCCGCGGAGAGCGGCGCAGTCATCGACTACCGGGACTGGCAGATCCCCCTCGGCCGCCGGTTCCGATCGCTCAAACTGTGGTTCAGCATCCGTGACGGTGGGGCCGTGGAAGCCGCGACGATGATCCGTCGTCACGTGGCGATCACGCGTGAACTGATCGACTGGGTCCGTGCCGACGACCGGTTCGAGATCCTGACCACCTCGCCACTGAACCTGATCTGCATCGCTCACCGCGACGGCAACGACACAACCGACCGCATCGTCGACGAAGCCAATCGCAGCGGGCGCGCCCTGTTCACGCGGACCGTCCTCGACGGGCGCAGCGCGTTACGTTTCTCGATCGGGGGTCGTACCACCGAGGAGCACCACGTGCGCGACGCCTGGGGACTGCTGCAGTCGCTGGCCTAGCCTCGGCCGCACAGGAATCCCCTACTGCCGTGCCACCGATCAAACCCCCCGATGCCACCAGCCCCGGCGTTCCGATGCCCGTGGCCGATCCAGGCGATGCAGCCCGCATGGTCCAGGCGATCGAGGTCGCCGCCGGCG
>JANOKQ010000428.1:0-1749 GCA_031419375.1 Acidimicrobiaceae bacterium | reverse complement strand
CCTGCGTGCAGAGTGTCGGCTACAGGGTGGACCAATGCCCCGATTCAGTTCGTCACCGCCTGGCAGCGGCTTGCCTCCGGGCGGGGAGTAGTCCGTGTCCCTGTTCGTGGGGGCAACTAGTTTGAAGAGGTACCGGTATGGGTGCAACCAAGCGTGGATCGGGGTGTCAGATACACCTCGACGTGGGCGAAGGAGTGTGTCGGGAGGTGTTTCAGATCGAGGAATCCGGTCAGCACGGCGAGGTCTTCACCCGTCGTTGGGTCGTCGAGCTGATCCTTGATCTCGCCGGCTTCACCGCCGACCGAGACCTCGCAACCATGGTCGCCGTCGAACCATCCTGCGGCGCTGGCGCATTCTTGGTCCCCATGGTCGAACGGTTGGCCGAGTCGTGCCGTCGGCATGGCCGCTCGCTCACCGAGGCCCGAGGGTCGCTACGCGCGTTCGACCTGCTGCCGGTGAACGCCGAGCTTGCTCAGAAGGCTGTTGTGAAGGCGCTGACCGATGATGGAATCGCACTCGAAACGGCGACGTCGACGGCTGCGGATTGGGTCCGCTGCGATGACTTCTTGTTGAGTGATCACGATGCCGACGGTGTCGATTTCGTCCTCGGTAACCCGCCGTACATCCGGCTCGAGGATGTGCCAGCCGGACGCAGCGCCGCCTACCGGCGTGCGTGCCCAACCATGCGCGGCCGCAGCGACATCTTCGTCGGCTTCATCGAGACCGGGCTCCGACTGCTCGGGCCAGATGGTGTGCTCGGTTTCATCGTGGCCGATCGATGGATGCACAACCAGTACGGTGCCGGCCTCCGTGATCTCGTGTCAGCAGGCTTTGCTGTCGAAGCCGTTGTCAGCATGCACGACGTCGATGCGTTCGAGGAGCCGGTGTCCGCGTATCCCGCTATCACGATCATTCGCCGCGCCCCGCAGTCATCAGCCGTGCTGGCGCAAGCGCGCACGTCGTTCGGTGAAGCAGACGCCACAGCGTTGCGGAAGTGGGCAGGGACACGGAGCAAACGCCTCAGCTCGCCTGCGGTGAGCGCTGCAAAGGTTTCAACGTGGTTCGATGCTGGCTCGTCGTGGCCCTCTGGCGATCCGGCCAACTTCGCCCTCGTTGCTGACCTCGAGCGGAGGTTCGCTCCGCTGGAGTCGGCCCGAACCGGCACGCGCATTGGAATCGGAGTCGCCTCTGGAGCAGATGACGTGTACCTCACCAAGGACCCGGGTCTGGTCGAGAGCGAGCGGCTGCTGCCGTTGCTGATGACTCGTGACACGAAACGGGGTAGCGCTGAATGGTCGGGCACGTACCTGGTGAATCCCTGGAGCGGTGGTCGTCTTGTCGATCTCGTTGAGTATCCGCGACTTCGTGCCCACCTCGAGCGACACTCGGGCCCCGTCAAGGGGCGACACGTTGCTCGGCGAAACCCTGAGCGCTGGTTCCGAACCATCGATCGGGTCGAACCCGGTTTGTTGGAACGCGAGAAGCTCGTCATCCCCGAGCTCAAAGCGTACATCCAGCCGGTGCTCGACTTGGGCCAGACCTACCCGCATCACGGCCTCTACTTCGTCACGTCCGATCAGTGGGACCTCGAGGTGCTCGGTGGTCTACTGCTGTCGGACATCGCGGAGCTCTTTGTCGCCACATACTGCGTGAAGATGCGTGGTGGCTGCTACCGGTTCCAAGCTCAGTATCTGCGGCGCATCCGTGTACCGGCGCCACAGGCCATCAGCAAGCGTGATCAGACGGCGC
>JANOKQ010000427.1:0-4793 GCA_031419375.1 Acidimicrobiaceae bacterium | reverse complement strand
GGCGCTATCTGGCTCGACGTCAACGGCGTGCGCAAGCAGACCGGTGATCTGGCGCAGATGATCTGGGATATCCCAGGCCAAATCGCCTACATCTCGAGCCTGTTCGAGTTGCGCGCTGGCGACATCATCATGACGGGCACGCCCTCCGGCGTCGGCGCCATCGTCAAGGGTGACAAGCTGCACGGCCACGTCGACGGCGTCGGCGACCTGCGGGTCGAGGTCGCCTGACGTTCGAGACGGCTCGCGCCTCGTTCGAGACCGCACCGCTGATGCCGAACGGCGGCGGCGGAGCGTTGGTGCGCGCGCCGTTGCTGCGATCGTTCATCCTGCGCTGAACCGCCCGTATTGCGCGTCCTCTCGACATGCTAGTGTCGCCCCCAAGTTGAACCAGTCGGCTGCCTGAAAATCGCAACTCGCCTGTCGGTGGGGATGTGATGCCGTCGTGCTCGAGACCAGGCCCCGGGGATGACAGTTGGACCACTCAGAGGATGATCATCGCATCGTCCGGGCATTTGCGGGCCGGCCCGATCGACCCGACCAGCAGCGGTCGGAGCGACGAGACCGAGCGATAGAGCCCGCGATCGATTTGCCGGTTTATGCGGCGCTCGACCTCGGCACCAACAACTGCCGGTTACTGGTGGCGCGTCCGTCGCGACGCGGCTTCATGGTCATCGACGCGTTTTCCCGCATCATCCGGCTCGGCGAAGGTGTGGGCCAAACCGGCGCTCTGTCCGAAGTCGCCATGAGCCGCACAATCGATGCCCTCGCGGTATGCGCCGATAAAATGGCCAAGCGGCGCGTCGAACGCTCACGGTTGGTGGCCACGCAAGCGTGTCGGATCGCCAGCAACGGCGTCGAATTCCTGGAGCGGGTGCGCGAGAAAACGGGCCTCATCCTCGAAATTCTGTCGCATGAAAACGAGGCTAAGCTCGCCGTCTCGGGATGTGCGGCGCTGCTCGACGATCGGTCGGATCTCGTGCTCGTGTTCGACATCGGAGGTGGCTCGTCGGAGTTGATTTGGCTCGATCTTGCCAAGCGGCAGAGTGGTTCGGGCCGTTCGAACGGCAATCGGGTCGAGGTTCAGAATTGCATCACCGGATGGACGTCGCTGCCGGTCGGTGTGGTGACGCTGGCGGAAAAGTTCGGGGGCCGCGAGGTGAGCCAGCCCCGGTTCGAGGCCATGGTCGCCCATGTACTCGAGCTGATGGCGCCATTCGAGGCGAACGGCCAATTCCGCGAACGCATGCGAACCCGCTCGGCGCATCTGCTGGGCACGTCGGGTACGGTGACGACGGTGGCCGGCATTCATTTGGGGTTGCCGCGCTACGATCGCAGCCGGGTGGATGGGTGCTGGATGCAGGTGGCGCAAGCGAGTGCGGTGACCCGGAACCTGCTTGCGTGCACCTACGAGGAACGGGTGGCGGAACCTTGTATTGGACGCGAGCGCGCTGATTTGGTGCTGGCAGGCTGCGCCATTCTCGAAGCGGTGGTGCGGACATGGCCGTGTGAGCATCTGCGTGTGGCCGACCGTGGATTGCGCGAAGGCATTCTGGCCTCGCTGATGGCCGAAGATGGATTTGAACGCGGCACACGCAGCCGGATCGGAACTGAGCGATGACCTCTAAAAAACCCGGCGCGGGCTCGAAGACGAAGTTCGGCGGTGCTCGTCAGATGAAGTCGCGCGTGAAGATGATCAGCGGGCGCACGGTCTCGTCTCAACGTTGGCTCGAGCGGCAGTTGAACGACCCTTACGTCGCCGCCGCCAAGCGCGACGGTTGGCGCTCGAGGGCCGCCTTCAAGTTGAGCGAAATCGACGACAAGCACCACTTCTTGAAGCCGGGCCAGGTCATCGTTGATCTGGGCGCAGCGCCTGGTGGCTGGTCACAGGTGGCGAGCCAACGCGTGAAATCCGTCGAAGGGCGGGGCCAAGTCGTGGCGATCGACTATCTCGAATTCGAACCCATCCCCGGCGTCGAAATTCTGCTGCTCGACTTCATGGAGCCCGAAGCGCCCGACGTGCTGAAATCCATGATGCGGGGCGGCCGCGCCGACGTCGTGTTCTCCGACATGGCGGCGCCCACGTCGGGGCATACGTCCACCGATCATTTGCGCATCATGGGGTTGGCGGAGGCGGCGCTCGAATTCGCCATCGATGTGCTGTCGCCGGGCGGCGTGTTCCTGTGCAAGGTGTTCCAAGGCGGCTCGGAGCGCGAGCTTTTGATCGGCATGAAGAAGAATTTCGCCATCGTGCGCCACGTCAAGCCACCCGCCAGCCGACCCGATTCAGCCGAGCTCTATGTGCTGGCGACGGGCTTTCGCGGGTCGCGGTGAGTGCAGCGGTCCTCGATGGTCAGCGGGGGGGCGCTTTTCCATCCGCTGGGGGCGGCGCTTTCTTGAGCGCTGATGGGGCTGGTTTTGGCGGCGTCGGCTCGGGTTGAGCTGTCGGCTGCGGTGGCGCGACGGCGGGTGCGGCTTCGGCCGACACTGCGGTCACGGAGACGTTCATCCCGAATAACCGCCATTGGCCCTGCACGGGCTGGTAGACGATATCGAACGCGATGCTGTGTGGTTTCGTCGGGAATACCCCAGCGAGAACGAGATGGCCTTGCGCGGAGATCGTCGGCTGCTTCGTCAGTTGCGGCGTGATGACCGCGACGGCCAGGAGGTCGACGTTCTGGTTGCGCAGATTGGCGAACAACGTGGCGAGCTGGCCGGACGAATAGGCCTGAAGGGCGGGACCGCCGAGTTCGCGCAGCACGGAATAGTTGCCCGTCTTGTTGGCGTGATCGAGCGCGATCAGCGCGCTGCGGATCAAAATCAGGAGCACCTCGGCCTGCGGCACGGCAATGTTGGGAACCGGAGCTTGCACCTCCGGCGCCTGTACCTGCGCAACGATCATGGGGCGTGACGGAGGTTCAGCTCCCGCCGAGAGCTGCACCTGAAGAGCGCAGGTCGGCAGCACCATCATCGCCAGAGTGGCCATTCGAACCCCGAACTGCGTCATGACCATTCTCCCGGCGGAAGGCAAGTATCGTAGTTTGGGGCAAGGCCGCTGGCCGCGACTCGACATTTCCTGGCGCACCGTGGGGTGGGTCGCGCTACGCTCGACCCAGGCGACGTGGCAAGCGCTCTATCAGTCGGCACGGGCCTACCAAGCGATTTGTAGTCCAACGCGTCCGCCCATGCTCGACGTGTCGCTGACACCCGTGTCGAAGCCGCCACCCAAGGTGACGAATTCATTCAAGCGCATGGCGCCTTGTAGCGCAAAAGCCTGCTTGTTTTGATAAAATCCCATGTTGACGCCCAGAGCGAACGACTTGGCCGATGGCACCGACAGCCCACTCATCGCCATTGCGACCGCAATTCCTTGGCTGTGGCGATCGATCTCGCGAAACGCTTGGCTGATCCGCGCTTCGGCTTGATCGAGCCGTGCGTTGGCATTGCCGGAAATAGCATCGACGTAATCTTTGTTGGCGGCGTCCGTGGCGGCGATGGGCGTCGCGACGTTCTGGACCCTGTTCGCGCCCATGCTGACCACCGCGCCCGGCGCAACCGCGAATGACGAGGCGACGGTCGCGCCGCCGTTCAGGGCCGCTGCCCCATTCGCCACGAACGCGCCACCGACGGTGGCCGCGCCCGTGGTGCTCAAAGTGGTGGTGGTGACGTTGCCGGTGTTGGTGAGGCCGTTGGTGGTGGTGACGCCCGTGACGGCCAGCGTGCCGCCAACGGTGGCGTTGGTGGTGACGGCGAGGATACCGGTGGTGGTCGTGCCGGTGTTGGCGATCGTGGTCGAATTGACGGTGGTGGCGCTCAATGTGTTGGCCGTCACGGTTCCGGAGAACGTGCCGTTGACAGCGCCCGTGAGGCTGCCCGCGTTGAGCGCCGCCGTGCCATCGGTCAGCGTCGCGCCCTGCACGGTCGCGTTCGAAGTGATGTTGCCCGTCGAACTGATCGCGCCGGTGTTGGCGATCGTGGTCGAATTGACGGTGGTGGCGCTCAATGTGTTGGCGGTCACGGTTCCCGAGAACGTGCCGTTGACAGCGCCCGTCAGGTTGCCGGCGTTGAGTGCCGCCGTGCCATCGGTCAGCGTCGCGCCCTGCACGGTCGCGGCCGAGGTGATGTTGCCCGTCGAACTGATCGCGCCGGTGTTGATGACGCCGTTGGTGGTGGTGACGCCCGTGACGGCCAGCGTGCCGCCGACGGTGGCGTTGGTCGTGACGGCGAGGATGCCGGTGGTGGTCGTGCCGGTGTTGGCGATCGTGGTCGAGTTGACGGTGGTCAGGTTGCCGGTGGTGGCGCTCAATGTGTTGGCGGTCACGGTTCCCGAGAACGTGCCGTTGACAGCGCCCGTCAGGTTGCCGGCGTTGAGCGCCGCCGTGCCATCGGTCAGCGTCGCGCCCTGCACGGTCGCGGCCGAGGTGATGTTGCCCGTCGAACTGATCACGCCGGTGTTGGTGAGGCCGTTGGTGGTGGTGGCCCCGGTGACGGCGAGCGTGCCGCCAACGGTGGCGTTGGTGGTAATGGCGGCAGAGTTGAGCGTGGCCGCGCCCGTGGTGCTCAAAGTGGTGGTGGCGACGTTGCCGGTGTTGGTGAGGCTGGTTGTCGTGGTTGCGCCCGTGACGGCCAGCGAGCCGCCGACGGAGGCGTTGGTGGTGATGGCGGCGGAGTTGAGCGTGGCCGCGCCCGTGGTGCTCAAAGTGGTGGTGGCGACGTTGCCGGTGTTGGTGATACCGGTGGTCGTGCTGGCCCCGGTGACGGCCAGCGCTCCGCCGACCGAGGCGTTGCCGGTGGTT